>NZ_CP034347.1 GCF_009762325.1 Roseovarius faecimaris | reverse complement strand
GACCGGCACCAGCCCCAATCTCAGGTTGGAAGACACCATCGGCACACCCTATATGTGGGATGTCGGGGGCAATAATTTCAATTTCTTTATCGAAGACGTCACCGGCAACAAATTCCCATTGAGGATTTACCCGAGCGCCCCCGAAAACTCGATCGTCGCCGGCAGTAACGGCAATATTGGCCTTGGAACGAACGTTCCGAGCACCGGCCTGCATTTGCGGCGCGCCAACGGCACCGGCGCGATCCTGATCGAGGAGACCAGCGCCGGGACGCTGGGTCAGATGACCCTGCGCAATAACGGGATCACGTTCTTCTCGCTGGAAGACACCTCGATTGCCAACCTGGACAATTCGGGGCGCAAGTGGAACTTCCAGAACCAGAACGGCACCTTCCGCGTGACCACAGCGCCGGGTGGGGCGGGCGACATCGAGATGATCCTGACCCCTGCCGGGGACATGACCATCGAAGGCACGCTCACCACCTCGGGCGGGACCTGCGGCGGCGGCTGTGACGCGGTGTTCTCAGACGACTATGACCTGCCGTCGATCACCGAACATGCCGAGGCGATGTGGTCGCTGGGCCATCTGCCCAATGTCGGACCAACGGTGGAGAACGCACCGATCAACGTCTCGGACAAGCTGGGGCGGATGCTGAACGAGCTGGAGCACGCGCATATCTACATCGATCATCTGCACACCCGGCTGGCCGATGAGACCGAGCGCAATGCCAGCCAGCAGGCACAGATCGAGGCGCTGATGGCCCGCATCGACGCGCTCGAGGAGGGCTGACCTCAGCCGGTCCCGACACCGGCAAACCCGGCCCCGGCCCTGCCCGCCTGTGCCCGGCTCTGATGCGGTGCCGGGGCGGGCCGTATCTGCGTGTCACACACGCTTAACTTTTGAACATTGTCTCTGCCTCCGCTAAGGTTGTGGGCCAGAGGGGGCGGACCCCTGGTTTCGAAAGGACTGGCGAGGCCCCCCGTGCCTCATATGCGATTACAATGCGACTGGAGACACTCATGCCCCTGAGATTGCTTCTCACCTCCGCTTTCGGCCTGTTTCTGGCCGGCGCGGCAACCGCCCAGTCGGTGTATCTCAACGATCTGTCGATCAAGGGCAGCGGCAACGAAGACCAGCTTTGCGTGGGGGACGATTGTGCCGATGACGAAATCTATGCGGCCGACAAGGTCAAGATCCGCCTCAAGGATGAGAACACCGCGCTGGAATTTTACGATGTGAACGGCACCGATTGGATCGTAGAAACCAACCAGGGCGCGTCTGACAACCTTCGGATCAGCAATGAGACCGACGGGCGAACGCCAGTCGTGATCCATCAGGCAGCCGCGTCAAACACCCTGTTTGTCAGTTCCGAACCTGCCACGCCCAGGCCCCGTATCGGCCTGGGCACCTCCCTGCCCGAAGGGACGGTGCATGTCGTCTCACAGCAGGGGGTCGGCGTCATACTGGAAGATACGGCCCTCAACCAGAAATGGACGACCCTGGTTGACCTGGCGGGCTACACCCTGCTTGACGATATCGCCGCCACCTCGCCTTTCAGGATAGCGGCAGGCGCCCCCAGCAGCGCATTGCAGATCAGTTCCGATGGCAATATCGGCGCGGGGACAAGCCTGCCCGGTGTCGGCCTGCATGTGAGCAAGAGCAACGGCACCGGCGCGATCCTGATCGAGGAAACCAGCCCCGGCACGCTGGGCCAGATGACCCTGCGCAATAACGGCATCACCTTCTTCAGGCTGGAGGACACGTCGATTGCCGCAGGCGACAATACCGGCCGCGCCTGGAACTTCCAGAATCAGGCGGGGACCTTCCGGATCACCACCGCGCCGGGCGGGCCGGGCGAGATCGAGATGATCATGACCCCCGCGGGCGACATGACCATCAAGGGCCAGCTCACCACCGGCGGCGGCACCTGTGGTGGCGGGTGCGATGCGGTGTTCAGGGACGATTACGACCTGCCCACGATTGCCGAGCACGCGGCGGAAATGTTTGCCCTCGGCCATCTGCCCAATGTCGGCCCGACGGTGGAGAACGCACCGATCAACGTCTCCGACAAGCTCGGGCGGATGCTGAACGCGCTGGAGTATGCACATATCTACATCGCGCAGCAGCAGGAGGTGATCGACGCGCAGCAGCGGGCGATCGATGACATGAAGACGGCCCATGCCCGGGAAATCGCCGCTCTCGCGGATCGTCTGACGGCCCTCGAAATGCAGTGATCCGCCCGGAGGTTTTACCGGACGTTCGGACCCGGGCGTGCCACCGGCACCGGCACCGGAAGCATTTCGCGAAAAGCCGTGTTGCAGGTTTTTCGCGAAACGCTTTAAGCTGAGGCGGCATACCTACCGCCTTGCGCCCCAGGGCGGCCGATTTCGAATTTTACCCTGATTTGATCAGAGAAACGGACCTCATTTCATCATGACCGGACATTCTTCAGCGTTCTTCTGTCTCCTCGGCCTCGCCGGATTTCTGGCTCTGGCAGGCCCTGCGCCCGCGCAGGCCCAGGAGACCGGAACCCAACCCGACGCGGCGGCCACCGCCCCGACCATGGCCGAGGTCGAGCAGGCCTGGCAGAGGGGCGATTACGTGACCGTGCGCACCGGGCTGCAACATCTGGCCGAAACCACCGGCACGGCGCTGGCGCAATACCGCTATGGCCGGGTGCTGGCCGAGGGCCGGGGCGGGCCGCGCGACCTGGCCGGGGCGGTGGACTGGCTGACCCGGGCCGCCGGGCAGAACCATGTCGAGGCGATGACCCTGCTCGCACAGATCTATCTCAGCAATATCTCTCAGGCGCAGGACATTCCCACCGGCCTTGCCCGCGACCCGGCCAAGGCGTCCGATCTTCTGGCCCGGGCCGCCGCCCTGGGCCATGCCGAGGCGCAATACCGCCTGGGCATCCTCTATGGCAGTGGCGACGGGGTCGACGCGGATAACACCGCGGCGTTCAACTGGCTCCTGGCCGCCGCCCAGCAGGACTATGTCGAGGCGCAATACGAGCTCAGCCGGTTTTATTCACGCGGCATCGGCACCGAACAGAACAACACCGAGGCGCTGCGCTGGCTTGAGACGGCGGCGCAAAACAATCACATCCGGGCCCAGTTCTTCCTGGCCGCCGCCTATGAAAGCGGGCGCGGGGTCGAGAAGAATTCCGGACTGGCGCTGGACTGGTACCGCCGCGCCGCCGAGAACGGCCTGCCGATCGCGATGCGCAACCTCGGCACGCTCTATCTGCAGGGCGAGGCGGTGAAACAGAACACCGAAGAAGGGCTGCGCTGGCTCAAAGCCGCGGCCAAGGCGGGCGATTCCGGGGCGATGGGCAATCTCGGGCTGGCCTATGCCGTGGGCATGGGGGTCGCGCAGGACGATGCGCGCGCCGCCGAGTGGTACAACCGCGCCAGCGAATACGGGCTCGGCCGGGCCAAGGTGGCGCTGGGGCGGATGCATGAGGCCGGGCGCGGGGTCGAGCAGGACATGGACCGTGCCATCGCACTCTATCAGCAGGCGCTTGAGACCGCCGATGCGGGACAGGCGGCGATCCGGCTGGCCCAGCTCGCGGCCGAAGGCGTGCTCGATGGACGGATTGCCCCGCACCGGGCCATCCCCTGGGCGATCTATGCCGCCGGACAGGGCGATGCCCAATCCGAGGCCTGGCTTGCCAAACAGGCCGAAGCCGGGATGCGCGACGCCCAATCCGGGCTGGCCGCCCTTTATCTCGATCGCGAGGAGCGCGCCGAAGAAGGGGCCAGACTGCTGGAGCGCGCCGCCAGGGCGGGCGACCCGCAGGCCCAGGCCCGGCTGGGCGAGCTGCACATGACCGGCACGCATGTGCCGCTTGATTACGTGGCCGCGCATAAATGGTTCAACATCGCCGCCACGCTGGGGGCGGCCCGCGCGGTGGAGCTGCGCGAGACCGCCGGCGCGCTGATGACGCCCGAACAGGTCGCCGAGGCGCAGGCTGCCGCGCGCCACTGGTTCGAACAGGAGCAGCCGCAACCGCCCAAAACCGAGCAAACCGTGACAACGGTGCAGGAATGATCCGCGCCGGCCTGCTTGTTGCCCTGCTGATCGGAGCGCTGGCCACCCTGCCCGCCACGGCGCAGGACAGCACGGCCGACAGCCTCACCGCCGCCGCCACAGCCGGGGATGTGGCCGCGCAGAGCGCGCTCGCCTTCCGCTATCACCGGGGCGACGGGGTGGTGCAGAACTTCTCGACCGCCGCCGACTGGGCGAGGCGCGCGGCGGAGGCGGGCGATCCGGCCGCCCAGAATCTTCTGGGCCGCTACCACCATGGCGGGCTCGGGGTCGAGCAGGATCAGGCCGAAGCGCTGCGCTGGCTGCGCGCGGCCGCCGCAAGCGGCGAGGCGGCGTTCCTGCATGATCTCGGCCGGGCGCTGGAGCATGGCGCCGATGGCTCGTCCGATCCGGCCGCCGCCGCCGAGGCCTATGCAAGCGCCGCCGGGGCCGGGCATCTGGAGGCCAAGGTCAGCCTCGGCCTGCTCTATCAGGAGGGGCTGGGCGTGGCGCAGGATTTCACCCGCGCGCGCACGCTCTATGAGGAGGCCGCCGAGGCGGGCCATGCCCGCGCCCTGAACAATCTGGGCCTGCTTTATGTGCGCGGCAACGGGGTGCCGCAGGATTACGAGAAAGCCGCGCAGTTCTTTGCCGTCGCCGCCGAACAGGGCCTGCCCGGCGCGCTGCGCAATCTCGGGGTGATGTATGAAAACGGCTTTGGCGTGCCGCTGAACGAGGCGCTAGCCGCCGAGCTTTACCGCCAGGCCGGGGGGCAAGGCAGCACAGCCACCCCTGCCCCGCAGCTGGCCTATGATGCCCGTCTGCACCCACCCGAGACCACGCCGGAGGCGCTCGAGACCCTGCAACAGGCCGCCCGGGCCGGCGATCCGGTGGCCCGGTTCCAGCTGGGCTGGCTGCTGATCACCTCGCCCGAGGCCGGGTTTGACACGATATCCGAGGCCGCGCGGCTGTTCGAAGCCGCCGCCGTGGCCGGCTATGGCCCGGCGATGCGCAATCTCGGCCTGCTCTATTTCGAAGGGCGCGGCGTGCCGCAGGATTACGTGCTGGGCCGGATGTGGCTGACCCTGGCAAGCGGGGCCGGCCAGAGCGATGCCGCCGGGCTGATCGCGCATTTTGCCGCCGCAATGACACCCGGACAGATCAACGAGGCCCAGACGCTCGCCGCCGCATGGGCCCCGGATAGCCCCTGAACCTCTCTGATCCGGTTTGCGGAAACACTGTTTTTTTCCGGAATGTGCAAAACCCTTTAAGGTTGGGTTAAATGTAGGCTAGACTACCCCTGTTGGTTTTTTTCCGGCAGATTTTCCTGCCATTTTGTTTAAGACACGCCGTGTCGGCGTATTGAAGGAGATGTGACGATGGTGCGCGCAAGGGCCATTTTTCTGGCAACCGCCCTGTGCATGGGCACAAATCTGCCCGCAGCCGCGGCAGAGCCGGTGGAACAGCATAATTCCAATGCCGTCTGGTTCGAGAACTGGACCGGGCTGAGCAATGCATCGCTGACCGTGGTGGCCCCCAATGGCAAGATCAGCAATATCTATGCCAAAAGCGGCACGCCGGTCTTTCAACTGCCGGGAGACGAGGTGCTCGATGGCGTCTATCGCTATGAGCTGAGCGCCGCGACCGACGAGAAGGTCGAGATCGTCAACGAGGTCGATAACGGCCGTGGTGAAAACCAGAGCAACACGATCTCCAAACCGTTCTACACCACCGGACGTTTCATTGTCTCCCGCGGGGTGATCATCACCCCCGAGGAGACCGAAGAAGAAGACGGCTGATCCAGCAGCCCCACCCATATCCAACGGAGGAGACACCCCATGACACATACCCCCCTCCGCCTGCTTCTGGTCGGCACCGGCGCGCTGGCGCTCTCGACCGGTCTGGCGCAGGCCGACCAGGTGATCCTCGACGATCTGATCGTCGACGGCTCTGCCTGTATCGGTCTGGACTGCGTGAACGGCGAAAGCTTCGGCTTCGACACGATCCGGATCAAGGAAAACAACCTGCGGATCAAGGCTCAGGATACCTCGAGCTCGGCCAGCTTCCCCACCAATGACTGGCAGATCACCTTCAACGAAAGCTCCAATGGCGGGGCCAACAAGTTCTCGATCGAAGACATCGATGGCGGCGCCACACCGTTCACCATCGAAGCGGGTGCTGCCAGCCATGCGCTGTATGTCGATGATGGCGAACGCATCGGCCTGAGCACCTCCACCCCGGTGGTTGAGCTGCATATTGTCGATGGCGACACACCCACCATGCGGCTGGAACAGAACGGCAGCTCGGGCTTCACCCCACAGACCTGGGACGTGGCCGGCAACGAGACCAACCTCTTCATTCGCGATGTCACCAATGGCAGCAAGCTGCCCTTCCGCATCCGCCCCAATGCCCCGACCAGTTCAATCGACGTCGAGGGCACGACAGGTGATATCGGCGTCGGCACAACCAGCCCCACTGCCCCGATCCATGTCGTGCGCTCCAACGGCACCGCCAAGGTGCTGATCGAGGAAAACAGCAGCACCACCGCCGCCCGCGGGTTGCTGGAGCTGCGCAACAGCGGCACCACCTTCCTGACGCTGGCCGATGAAGGTTCCGGCGGCGAGACCTGGAACATCCAGAGCAACTCGGGCGAGTTCCGCTTCACCAACGCCACCGGCGCCGGGATCGAGCTGGCCATGACCACGGCGGGTGACATGACCATCTCAGGCACGCTGACCGAGAACTCGGACAAGAATGCCAAGATGGCGATCGTGCCGGTCGATCCTCAGGAGGTTCTGCAGAAGGTCGCCGCGCTGCCCGTCTCAAGCTGGATGTACAAGGACAATGCCGATCTCGGCATCCGTCATATGGGCCCGATGGCGCAGGATTTCCACGCCGCCTTCGGCTTGGGCGCCTCGGACAAGGGCATCTCCTCGCTCGACACCTCGGGTGTGGCGCTTGCCGCCATCCAGGCCCTGGCCAGCGAAAACGCCGAACTCAAGGCACGCATTGCCCGGCTGGAAGACAAGCTGGCGGAATGATCCGCCTCTGACCGGACAGACCCGGCGGCGTTCTGCGCCGCCGGTTTTGGTTTCAGACAACGGAAACAGAAAACGAGTTGACCCCGGCCCCGGGGCAGTGTGTTGTGGTCCGGCTTTTTCTTCGGCAGGCAAACCCAAGGGACGATCATGCCTCACGCTCCTATCGCCGTGGGCGGCGTCGGCGGCAGCGGAACGCGCGTTATCGCCAATATCCTGCAATATTGCGGGATTTTCATCGGCTCCGACCTGCTGCCATCCAATGATACGATCTGGTATGCCGCGCTGTTCGGACGGCGCAACGTGCTGCTTGATGACGACGAGGAGCTGCGCGCGCTCGGCGAGCTGTTTTTCCGGCAGATGGCCGACCCCACACCGCTGAGCCCGGCCGAGCTGACCCGGCTGCGCTCTCTGGAGGAGATGCCGCGCCACCTGCATGGCCCGAAGATCATCCATGAATGGCTTGAAGGGTTCATTGTCCACTGCGCCACCGCGGCACCGGCCGAGCGCTGGGGCTGGAAAGTCCCTTACACCCATGTGCTGATCGACCGGTGGCTGGCCTGGCACCCGACGCTGAAATACGTCCATGTCACCCGCAACGGGCTTGATATGGCCTATAGCCAGAACCAGAACCAGCTGGGCAAATGGGGGCCGATCTTTCTCAATCGCGAGGTCGAGATCGGCCCGCGCGACTCGCTCAAATTCTGGTGCGCGGTGCAGCGGCGCGTGGCCCGGATCGGGGCGCGCTATCCGGACCGCGTCCTGCAGATCAGCTTCGACCGGCTGATCCGCGACCCGGTCCCCGAGATCGACGTGCTCCTGCGTTTCATCGGGGCCGATCTGACAGCGGCCCAGAAAGACGAGCTGGCAAGCTCTATCGTGCCCCCCGAAACCGTCAACCGTCACAAAGCGCATGACATTTCGGCGCTGGACCCCGAAGATGTCGCCTATGCCCGGCAAGACAACGCCGCTCCACAGACAGACGACAGGACATGACCGACAAGCCCGACCAATCCGCACTGGAGGCGGAAATCCTCGACACCCGAGACACCCGGCCCGGCGCGGGGAACCGGCGTGCCTATGTCGGCCCGCCCACCCAGTATGATTTCATGGGGGCGACACAGTTCAACCTGCTGACCGGGCTGGGCCTGCGCGAAGAGCATCACGTGGTCGATATCGGCTGCGGGTCGCTGCGCGCGGGGCGCTATCTGATGCAATATCTGCTGCCCGGCCGCTATACCGGGATCGACCCCAACAGCTGGCTCTGGCAGGAGGCGATCGACAAGGAGATCGGGGCCGACCTGATCGCCCTGAAAGCGCCCCGGCTGCTGGATGAGGCGGATTTCCGCATGACCGGGGTGGCGGATGACAGCGCCGATTACATCGTGGCGCAGTCGATCTATTCCCATACCGGGGCGGATCTGTTCACGCTCTCGGTCGCGGCCGCCGCGCGCTGCCTGTCGCCGACCGGGCAATTCCTCTTCACCGCGATCCTGCCCGACGATGCCGGGGTCGACAGGATGCCACGCGGCCCGGCGCATGAAGGCTGGCTCTATCCCGGCTGTCTGAGTTTCGCGGAGGCGGATGTCTCGGCGGTCTGCAGCGCGGCCGGACTCCACGTTCAGCGCCTGGCATGGTATCATCCCCGCCAGACCTGGTTTCGCGCCATCCGGGACCCCGCCCTGCGGATGACCGAGGAAATGTTTGCAACTTTAGGCACTGGTAAGCCATTGTTTGACAAGAGATTTTAGAAATTAAAAGGGAAAGGCACCCCCATGCAGATCATCCGCCAAGGTCAGGAAAAACACTTTCTCCTCGCGGCTCTGATCGTCGCGGTGCTGGCCTATTTCTTCTGGACCGGCTCGCGCTATCCGGCGCTGGATGAAAAGGCGATGATGTCGGGGGCGATCCAGCTCGAGGACAGTCTCAGCTTCGAGGCGGTCTATCCGCTGACCGAGGAGATGGGCACGCTCGACCGGATCTTCTGGTCGACCCTGAACTGGGTGAACACCAACAAGAAGGGCATGACCTTCGGCGTGCTCTTTGCCGCCGCCTTCCTGACCGCGGCGGGCTATGTCCGGCGGCGCAGCTTTCGGGGCGGGTTTGCCAATTCGGCGCTGGGGCTGGTGATCGGCGCGCCGCTCGGGGTCTGCGTGAACTGTGCCGCCCCCATCGCCAAGGGGATGTATTCCGCAGGCATGCGCGCCGAAACCACGCTCAGCGCCATGATCGCCTCGCCCACGCTCAATATCGTGGTTCTGACCATGCTGTTCTCGCTTCTGCCCGTGTATATGGCGCTGATGAAGATCGGGCTGAGCCTTCTGATCATCCTGGTGCTGGTGCCGCTGATCTGCCGGGGGCTGCAAACCCGCGAGATTGCCCCTGAGGCGCCCGCGCAGACGCTCTGGAGCGCCACAGAGCTTTCTGCGGGCAAAGAGGACCAAAACGGCTCAGAGGGGCTCTGGGGCGCTCTGAGCGGGGTCGCCGCGGCCTATGCGCGCAATCTGTGGTACATCATCACGCTGACCGTGCCGCTGATGCTGCTGGCCGGGTTCATCGGCGCGGTGGTGGCCACGGCCCTGCCGCAGGATCTGATCCTGGGGCTGCCCTTCTCGGTCTGGGCGCTGATCCTGATCGCCCTGGTGGGGGTGGTGCTGCCGGTGCCCATCGCCTTTGACGTGGTGATGGCGGGCGCGCTTCTGGGCCTTGGCCTGGCGCATGGCTATGTCATGGCGCTTCTGTTCACGCTCGGCACGTTCAGCGTCTATTCCTTCCTGATCGTGGCGGGCTCGGTCGGGATGCGCGCCGCATGGATGATCGCCGCCTGCGTGGCGCTGCTGGGGGCCCTGGGCGGGGCCGGGGCGGAATATTATCACCGCTGGCAGACCGAACGCGCGCTGGAGATGCTGCTGCAGGGCGAGGCGCGCGCCCCGCAGGCACAGCCCTGGGGCGCGGCCATGGCCGCCGGGGCCGACCCCTGGACCACCAGCGATGCGGCGGTCACCATCGAGGCGATCCCCTTCGCCCCCCCCTCCCCCGCCGCTGCGACCGGCTTCACCCGGATGGAAGCCGACCAGCGCGGTATCGACAAACCGTTGGAGTTTTCCTTTCGCGACATGTGGCCGCCCTTCTGGGAGGGGCGCTCCCTGAGCTCGGGCGATATCGACCGCGACGGCGATCTGGATCTGGTGATCGCGTCGACCGAGGCCGGGCTCTACCTCTATGAAAACGACGGCACCGGGCGGTTCAGCCGGATCGCTGTCGATCTCGGGCCCCTGGCCGGGATGCCGATCTTCAACGCGGCCCTGGTGGATTTCGACAATGACGGCTGGCCCGATCTTTTCCTGGCCAGCTATCTGCAGGGCAACTGGCTGTGGCGCAACGAGGCCGGCACATTCGGCTCTGTTGCACCGGAATCCGTCCCGAACAGGCCCGATGCGGTGCTCAGCATGGCGCTCGCCTTTGCGGATGCCGACAACAACGGATATCTCGACATCGCGCTCGGCAACTGGGCGGCGGGCTGGTACCGACGCATCCCTGGCGAAGAAAGCCGCAACCGCATCCTGTGGACGGACGCAGGCCGGCCCGGCGCGCGGCATACAGAGCTGCCCGGCATCCCGGGCGAGACGCTGTCGATCCTGTTTTCGGATATCGACCGCGACGGCGTGCAGGACCTGATCGTCGGCAATGATTTCGACATCCCCGATTATGTCTATCTGGGCGATGGCGCGGGCGGCTTTGCCATGATCGACCATGCCAGCGGGATGATCCCGCATACCACCACCACGACGATGGCGGTGAAGACGGGCGATCTGCAGAATGACGGCAGCCCCGAGATTTACCTGGCCCAGATCGCCGGGCGGTCCTCGGGGGTCTCCGCAACGCTGAAGATGCAGGATCTCGACCTCTATTGCGACGCCATCGAGAACCCGCAGGCCAAGGCCATCTGCGAGACCAATATGGCGATCAAGACCTGGTACAGATCGGGCAACAATTTCGACCCGACCTATGCGGGCGAGTGCCAGAAGCTGGAGGGGCGCAACCGGGACGAATGCCGCGCCATGCTGGTCAAGGACCTGGCCATTCAGAAGCGCGATCCCAACCTGTGCACGCTGATCCCCAGGGGCCAGGACATCCCCCGCGCCTATTGCGAGCTGCATTTCCTGCCGGTGCGCCAGCCCTCCGAGGCCGAGATCGCCCTGACCCATCCGCAGATCCTACGCTCCAACGTGCTCCTGGACTGGCAGGGAGAGAAATACGCCGACACCGCCGAGGACATTGGCCTCGACGTGGGCGGCTGGAGCTGGGACACCAAGTTTGGCGATTACGACCTCGACGGGGACATGGATGTCTATATCGTCAACGGCACCTGGGTGCCGAACGAGGTGTCGCCCTCCAACCTCTATTTCGTCAATGACGGCACCGGGCGGTTTAGTGAAGCCTCGGGGCCGGAGGGGCTGGAGGATTACCTGATGACCGCCTCGGCCACGGCCTTCGACATCGACAATGACGGCGACGAGGATTTTGTCACCCATCCGGTGAACGGGCCGCTGGCGCTGTTTGTCAACAACGCCCAGGGCGCGCGGCTGGGCTTCGAGCTCTCAGATGGGCGCGGCAACCGCGACGGGATCGGCGCGCTGATCACGCTGGAGGATGAGACGGGCCGCACCCAGAGCCGCGAATTGCAACTGGGCGGCGGCTTCATGTCCTTCGACGCGCCCCGCGCCACGTTCGGGCTGGGGGCGCTGACCGAGGCCACGAAGGCCACGATCCGCTGGCCCGACGGGTCCGCGACCGTGATCGACGGCCCCCTGGCCGCGGGCGCGCTGTACCGGGTCATGCGCCAATAAGCAGCGCGCGCCCCTCTCAGAACATGTTAACCCCTGGCTGACAGGAGTCGTCCGTCGAAAAACCGCCCGTTTTCAGAAGGATGACTCCCAGGATGTCCCAAACCTCCCCGACCTTGGCCCTGCCCTTCCTGCAGCCCTCCCAGGCACAGAAACACGTCACCCATAATGAGGCGCTCAAGATTCTGGACGCGGCAACCCAGCTCAGCGTGCTGGCCGCGGACCTGACCGATCCGCCCGCCGCCCCGGCCGAGGCGGATTGCTATATCCCCGCGCCCGGCGCCACCGGCGACTGGGTCGGCCATGCGGGCGAGATCGCCATCTATGTGAATGGCGGCCGGCAATTCTTTGCCGCGCGGCAGGGCTGGCGGGCCGATGTGATCCCCACCGGGGCGACCCTGCGCTTTGACGGCAGCACCTGGGCCCCGCTCACGGGCGATCTGCAGAACCTGCCCGAGATCGGCGTCAACACCACCGCCGATGCGATCAACCGGCTCGCCGTGGCCGCCGATGCCACGCTGCTGACCCATGACGGCAGCGGCCATCAGATCAAGGTCAACAAGGCCAGTGCCACCGACACGGCAAGCCTGCTGTTCCAGACCGGCTTTTCGGGCCGGGCCGAGATGGGCACCACCGGCTCGGATGATTTCGCCATCAAGGTCAGCGCCGATGGCAGCACCTTCTCGACCGCTCTGCGGGTGGATCATGGCACCGGGCAGGTGGCCATCGGCACCGCCGCGACCGATCAGACCCTCTCGGTGGCGGCCAACGCGGTGGAGCCGACGATCCAGGTGCGCAACATGGGCGGGGCAGGGGGGGCCGCGTTCCGCATGATCGACGATGTCTCGACCGGCGACTGGAAATTCAAGATCAAGGGGGACGGGTCGTTCAAGCTGCGCAACCAGACCGCCGGCGTCGATATCCTGGATATCCAGAACGCCCCCTATACGGCCATCTTCCAGGGCCCGGTGCGCCTGCCCGGCTATACCGTGGCCACCCTGCCCGATCCGGCCGTGGCCGGGGCCGGGGCGCAGGTCTATGTCAGTGACGAAGCCGCCGGCGCCGTGACCGCCTTTTCCGACGGGACGAACTGGCGCCGGAGCACGGATCGCGTCATCGTCTCCTGATCCGGAAATGCCGGGGGGTTTCGCGCGCGAAACAGGCTCTGCTCAGCCCTGCGCCCGCAGCCAGTCCAGAAGCCGCGACCGCAGGGCGGCATCCACCTTCTTGCCGCTCAGGGTGAGGTGCCCGTTTGGATGGGTTCTTACCGTCACTCCGGCGCAGGGCGTCACGGTGTCAGGCGCTGGTTTAGACTCTGATTTGGCCTTTTTAGAGCCTGTTTTTCTCATCGCCGCCTGAAGCTGGTCAAGCTCGGCCTCCGGCGTTTCCGGGGCTTCGCGCGCCAGCAATTCGGACAGGGCGCGGCCCAGTTTAGGGTCGCTCTGCAACGCCCGGCCAAGCTGCAGCCCGGCGCGCTCTCCCAGGGCGCCGGGAAAGCGCAGCGCGCCGTCGAGCGCATGCACGATATGGATGAATGTGCCGATCTTGGAGCGCCGCGCCTTTGAGCCGGCATGAAACAGCGCCGCAAGCGCCGCCCGTTCATCCGCAAAGACCCCCTGCTCAGCCGCCTTCACCACGATCCGCGCGCGCTCGTAATAGCTCAGCCCGACGCGGATCTCGTTTTCCTCGACCATCGAAAGATAGGCCTCCGAGGCCTCCTGCGGGGCGCGGATGATTGCCTTTACACAGTCTCTATTCAGGCGTTTTAGAGCCTGACAACGCCGCCAGCCCGAGATCAGCCCGTACCGCCCCGGCCCCAGTTCGGCCACCTCGACCGGCACCTGCTGACCGCGCTCCCGCAGGGAGGTTATCAGCGCCTGCATCGCCTCATCCTCTTCCACGATCCGGTCGCGGACCAGGTAATCAAGCCGGATATCCGCAAGCGGCAGCTCGACGATCATCCGCCCCTCGCGCCGGGCCGCACTGAGCGCGCCCGCCATCTCGTCCAGTGCGGCCGTGGTCGCGGCATCCGCCGCCACCCCCGCAATCGGCGCGTGGCTCGCCAGGGCGGATTTGGTCTCCAGCGGCGGCAGGCCGGCAAAGGCCGGGTTGGCGGCACTCAGACGTTTGCGTTTGGCCATGTGGGCCTCCTCGGGTTGTTTCGCGCGCGAAACCAATGCGCTTTTGTCAGATCATTCCGCCGCCTCGGCCTCGGCCAGCACGTCGCGGTGCCAGCTGCCAACCAGAAGCGATTTGAGCGCCGCATAGGTGGCATCGAAGGTCTCGCGCCCGCGCACATAGGTCTCGCGGTTGAAGTCGCGGTAATCGGCCTCATAGATCCCCTGCACCTGCTCCCCGGCCTGGCCGATCAGCGCGGTGAAATCCTGCCGGTGCGGCGACAGGGTGGGGCCCAGATAGGCCTGCATCAGGGCCGCAAGCTCGGCCTGCTGGGTGCCGTCATAGCGGGTGATCAGCGTGCGCACCGCGTCCCACTGAAACCGCAGCCCGTCGCGGCCCAGGGCGCGGGCGGCCATGTTCTCGGCCTGCTCGATCGAGCTGAAGGTCGAATGCAGCATGTCGAAAAACCGCCCCGTCGAGTCGAACTCCAGAAAGGACGCGCCCATCGGCACCAGCAGGATATCCGCCGCCGCCAGCCCATTGATCGTCAGATACCCCAGGGCAGGGGGGGTATCGAGGAAGATGACGTCATATTCGTCAAGCACCCCATCCTCGGTCAGCACATCGGTCAGCGCATCCCACAGCTTCCAGCCGCGCCCCTGCATCCGCCAGACCGGGATCTGGAACTCGGCCCAGTAGAGATTGAGCTGGGCACCGATGAGGTCGATATTGGGCCAGTGCGTCGTCTGGATGAGATCGCGCGCCCGGATCTGCAAGGCGTCGCTCATCGTGTCATCCAGCGGGGTAGGGGCCTCGCCCCGATCCAGTCGGCGCTGGTTCTCGCCCTGCTGATAGCTGCCGTAATGGCGCGCGAGCAGCGGGAAAACCGTCTGCCATTCATCCTCGACCCGCCCGCCGAAGAGCGAGGTCATGGAGCCCTGGCTGTCGAGATCGACCACCAGCACCTTGTAGCCGTCCAAAGCCGCCGACATGGCCAGATGCGCCGCCGTCGAGGTCTTGCCCACCCCGCCCTTGAAATTGGCCACCGCGACGATCTTGGCGGGCTGGCCCTTGGGCCGGTAGGGCAGGTAGCTTTTGGCCCTGGAGCCTTCGGCGGCGAAATGCGCCCGCAGGCGCAGCACCTCGTCGAGCGTGAACCACTTGGCGCCACCCGCGGTTTCCGAGCTGCCCTGCGGCAGATCCGGGTTCTGCTTGAGCACCCGGCGAAAATGCCCCGTCGCCACCGGAATGAGATAGCGGGTGATCTCCCAGGTGGAGAACCGGCGCAGCTCGCGCGTGCCGGTGGCGTCCATGCCCCGGCTCGCCAGATCCGCCCGCCCGCGCGCGCAAGCCGTGGCGATGGCCTGGAAATCTTCCGTGCCGGTGGGCGCGCCAAGCTGTGCCATGGCGGAGTCCGGGTCAATCTGCAGATAGGGGGGGAGGGTTTCGGTCATGTCACGCCCTGCTCATGTGCGCATTTTAGGCCAGTATACGCAAAAAGAGCGAACATGGAAGAAAAGAGCGCAGGCGTCTCGGCTTTTCTTTATATTTTCTAAGCAAACACTGTCATTTGTGTCTTTGCAACGGTCTTTGTCAGAAGTGATCCCCGCTTTTTTCATGTTATTTATGGTTAGTTTTTTGTTACGGGCTCAATTCCCGCGGGGAAAGCCTTTGAATCCAAGGCTCTTGCGGCAGGGGGCGATTCCAAAACCACGCTGAGGTGACTCTGATCCTACGCTTGTCCGACTCCGATCCCCCGATCCGGGTCAGATCAGACTGGCCTCAGGCTGTGGATAACTTTAGGCTGGTGTCACTGAAACCCCGAAGAATCGGGGGCGCCAAACGAGCAGCACGAAACGAGCGGCCGGGGCCTGATCCCGGACACCAGAGGACAGATGGCACAACAGGGGCTTTTACCCACACGACATCCGACAGCGGATTTCTTCATCTGCGATATTTTCGGAGCCTCGCCCAAGGACGACCTGGGCACGATGGAGCACCCGATCTTCTCGCTTTCGACCCGGCCCGACCGGCGCATCCTGCGCTATACCCATAACGATGTGACCGTGGAGGTGACGCCCAGTGTGCGGGGCCGCGCCACGATCCATGACAAGGACATCCTGATCTATTGCGTGAGCCAGCTCATGGCGGCGCTCAACAAGGGGCGGGCGACCTCGCGGGTGCTGCACCTGACGGCGCATGACCTTCTGGTCGCCACCAACCGCGACACATCCGGAGATGGCTATATGCGCCTGCGCGAGGCGTTCGAGCGGCTGGCGGGCACGCGCATCACCACCAATCTGCAGACCGGCGGCGAGGAAACGACGCGCGGCTTCGGCCTGATCGAGGCCTGGGAGATCGTGCGCAAGAGCCGGGGCGGGCGGATGGTATCGGTCACGGTCACGCTCAGCGAATGGCTCTACCGCGCGGTGCTGTCCAAATCGGTGCTCACGCTGAGCCGCGACTATTTCCGCCTGCGCAAGCCGCTGGAGCGGCGGATCTATGAGCTGGCGCGCAAACATTGCGGCCGGCAGCCGGGCTGGACGGTCTCTGTCGCCACGCTGCACAAGAAATCGGGCTCGGCCGCGCCGCTGCGGGTGTTTCGCGCGGCCCTGCGCCGGATGATCACAGAGGCGCATCTGCCCGATTACACCATGGCCGAGGCCCCGGGCGACCTGATCCGCTTCGCGCGGATCGGCAAGCGGCCCGCCGCCGCCCCGCACCTGGCGCCCGAAACCCTGGAGGAAGCCCGGCAGCTGGCCCCCGGCGCGGATGTCTATGCGCTGCAGGCCGAATGGCTGAGCTGGTGGGAGGCGTCCGGACGCACGCGGCTGAGCAACCCTGACCGCGCCTTTCTGGGCTGGCTGCACAAGCGCCGGGGATAAGGCCCGGGCGCGCCACAACCCCCGCGCGCAACAGGCCGCAAAACCGCCAAAACGCTTGAATATTTCCACGTCCTGACCCAGAACCTCCGCACGCCCCCCTGAAATGGCCGGTCTCCGGCCGGCCCGGAACCAGACCAAGGGAACCAAACCGATGCCCGCAGAGAAGCCCCCGGCCCCTCCCCGGTACGCTGTGGTGGTCCTGAGCATGCATCGCTCCGGCTCTTCGGCGCTGGCGGGTCTGTTCGGGCAGATGGGCTGCGATCTGCCCGCAACCCTGATGCCCGCCAGCGAGCACAATCCCAAAGGGTATTTCGAATCCAACAGGATTTACAAAATCAACGACGATATCCTGGCCTCGGGCGCCTCGTCCTGGGATGACTGGACAGAGTTCGACCCCGGCTGGGCCGCCTCGCCGGAGGCCGACAGCTTCCTTTCCAGGGGCCTCGACGTGCTGCGCGAGGAGTTTGGCACCTCCTCTCTCCTCGCGATCAAGGATCCGAGGATATGCCGCCTTCTGCCCTTCTGGCGCAAGCTGCTGACGGCGGCGGAGCTCACCCCGGTCTATGTGCACAACCACCGCCATCCGCTGGAAGTCGCCCGGTCCCTGCATATCCGCGAGGGCTGGCCCCTGGAATATGGCCTGCTGCTCTGGCTGCGCCATGTGCTCGATGCCGAGGCCCGGTCACGGGGCTGCACCCGGGTGTTCACCAATTTCGAGCGCACGCTGGAAGACTGGCCCTGTGTGATACACGCGGTGCAAAAGCACAGCGACATCGTCTTTCCGCGGCAACCCGAAGAGACCGGCGCGCAGATCGACGGCTTTCTGAGCAAGGACCTGCGCCACAATGTGGAGCCAAAGGCGGGCAGCCCCGACAGCGCCCGTCTTTCGGACTGGGTCAGTCAGGCCTATGACATCCTGGAGCGCTGGGTCGCCAGCGGCGAAGACACGGCGGATCATGAGGCCCTCGATGCGCTGCGCGCGCGCTTCACCGCCACCACCCCGATGTTCGGCGCTCTGCTCAGAGAGCTGCGCGCCTCCCTCAAGACGGCGGCGCAGGAGGCCGAGGCCGCGGCCGAGCACACCGCCCGGCTGAACACCGACATCGAGCGCCTGGGCCAGGACCACGCCGCCGTGACGGCCGCGCGCAACACTCTGGCATCCGAGCGCGACAGCCTGCTTGGCGAGCGCGACAGCCTTATCGCCGAGCGCGACCACCTCGTGACAGCGCGCAACAGCCTGCAGGCCGAACGTGACAGCCTTGCCGCCGAGCGCCGCAAGCTGCAGGAGGCCATGCGCCAGGCCCGGCAAACCCATGAGGCGAAACAGGCCGATCTGCACGCGCATATCGCCGCCCTGGAAAGCGAGAAAGACCTGATCCTGGGCAGCACCTCGTGGAAGCTGACCGCCCCGATGCGCCGCGTCGTCAACATGCTGCGGTCGTGACCGGCGCGCAGGACGTCCCCCGAAGCGGCCAGTCCGGGGTTGATCTTTCGGTCCCGGAGGCCGACATGAAACAGGCAGGGTGATCCTGCATATCTGCTGTGAAAGCGCACAAGGATGGCCCATTTCCTCAACCTGACCGGCATGCTGGGCGCGGCCATCGTTTCAATCATGGGAGCCAGTGGCATGAGCCAGGCAAACAAGCCGCATCTTTCCGTCGGATGTGCCGCACAAGACAGCAAGGCAGAGGTCTCGGAAGAGATCTGCGCGCTGTTTGTGCGCGAACTGAGCGCGGCCCTGGCCGAACGCGGGGTCGTGCCCGCCCCGCAGGGCGCCGCGTCCGATGTGACCCTGGTGGTCGAAGAGGCCAGCGACCGCCGCTTTGTGGCCCGCATCGACCAGGGCGATGTGCAGGGCCCGGCGCGCGCCACCGCGCGCAAGGGCGCGCCGCTCGACGAGGCGGCCATCGCCGCCCTCCTGCGCGGGCTGATCAAGGCCACGCCGGGGATCTGACCCCGGGGCGTTTCGGCCCGGCCTTTTAAAAAAACTCTAACGAAATGCCCTGACAAGGCCCGATTTGGGTAAACCCCGCTGAAGCCTTGTCTGACAGCCTGCTCGTCGCGTGGGGGCGCGGTGAGTGGGATATGGCATGGCTGTTATTCAGCACGTGACGACGCAGTTCGGCGGCAGTTTCGACGACCCCGCGACAGCGGTTTCGATCCTGCCCGGACCCGGGCAGCAGATCACGATCTTCGATCACGGCTACGGGGTCAGCGAGACACTCGACCTGACAGGGCCGGGCCCGGCCGGGCGCGGCGGCCAGGTTCTGCTCGACGGGGTCGGGTGGTACGACGCCACCGTCACCGGGCATGCGGGCGGGCTGATGAGCATGGCGGTGACCGACCAGGCCGACGCCTGGGATGCGGGGCACCGCTCGGGCACGCCGGGATATCTGGGCCCGGGCCTGCTGCCGGGGCTCGCCACCACCTCGCTGGTGGCCGAGGTCGGCGGGCAGCAGATGGTTTTTGCGGCGCTGACCTCCGGCACCGGCTTCACCGGGTTCCGGCTCGGGGCGGGCGGGCTGAGCCAGCCGCAGGACCACGCCACCCAGGGCGGGCAATATACCCGGCATATCAGCGACATGGCCCTGGTCGAGACCGGCGGCGGCAGCTACCTCTACACCGGCTCCGCCACGCAGCACGGGATCTCGGGCTACCGGGTCAGCAGCACCGGCACCCTGAGCCTCGTCGAAGAGGCCGGGATGCAGCAAAGCCTGCCGATCCAGACACCCACCGCGCTCGATGTGGCCCAGGTCGGCGGCCAGAGCTTCCTGATCGCCGCCGCCGCGGGCAGCTCCTCGCTGACGGTTTTCGCCGTGGCCGATGACGGCAGCCTGACCGTCACCGATCATCTGCTCGACAGCCGCGACACCCGCTTTCAGGGCGTGTCGCAGCTCGATGTGATCGAGCTCGGACAGCAGAGCTTCGTGCTGGCCTCGGGCATGGATGACGGGCTGAGCCTGTTTCACCTCACCGCCGAGGGGCGGCTGGTGCATGCCGATACGATCGCCGACACGCCCGCCACGTCGCTGCAGGCGGTCTCGGGCCTGATGGGCGTGGCCGATGGCAACGGGATCGACATCGTCACCCTGTCGGCCAACGAGGCCGGGATGAGCCAGTTCAGGGTCGATTACAACGCCTCCGGCGTGGTCCGCACCGCCCCCTCCGGGACAGTGACCGGCACCAGCGGCGCCGACATGCTTTCGCTGGGCGGCGGCGGCGGTACGCTGAACGGCGGCAATGGCGCGGATATCCTCAGCGACGGGGCCGGGCAGGACCGGCTGCGCGGCGGGGCAGGGGCGGATGTGTTTGTCCTGAGCGCCGACGGCCAGCGTGACGTGATCGAGGATCTCGACATCACCCAGGACAGGCTCGATCTGTCGGCCTGGCCACAGCTCTATTCGGTCAGCCAGCTGCAGATCCAGACCACCAGCACGGGCGCCATCATCCGCTACGGAAACGAGGAATTGGAGCTGCTCAGCGCCAATGGCCAGGGGCTCGACGCCGACGATCTGGCCCGTGTGCTGCCGGAGTTTCTGAGCCATGTGCCGGTCGAACTGGCCCCGCTGCAGGTAAGCGACCTGCCGCCGCCGCCGGTCATCCTGCTGCCGCCGCCGCCGCCCTCCATCCCCGATCCCGACCCCGAACCGGACCCCGAGCCGACCCCGCCCGTGCCGGGCCCGGGCACACCTCCCACGTCCCCGCCCGCCCCCACGCCCACGGGGATCACCCTGGTCGGCACCGGCGGGCCTGACGAACTGGACGGCACAGAGCGCAATGACGTGCTTTCGGGCGGGGCAGGCAATGACACGCTGAACGGCGGCGAGGGGAATGACACGCTGGCCGGGTCCACGGGCGAGGACCTGCTGCGCGGCGGGGCGGGCAACGATTCCATCGGCGGCGGGCCCGGCAATGACCGGGTCAATGCCGGGCTGGGCGACGATACGGTCGGGGGCGGCTCCGAGGATGATTATATCAACGGCAGCGACGGCAATGACATGCTTTCGGGCGGGGCCGGGCAGGACAGCCTCTATGGCGAGATCGGCCAGGACATGCTGGCCGGCAGCTATGGCGACGACAAGGCGCTCGGCGGCGACGGCAATGACAATATCGGCGGCGGCACCGGCCGCGACCTGCTGCGCGGCGGCGACGGCAATGACACGCTGGGCGGCGGCGAGGGGGATGACACGGTCGAAGGCGGCAACGGGCATGACTTCCTGGCCGGGGGCGGCCGCCATGACGTGCTGGACGGCGGCGCCGGGGCCGACACGCTCAATGCCGGGCCCGGCAATGACAAGATCACCGGCGGGCTGGGGGCGGATACCTTCGTCTTCAACGCGCTCACCAGCGGCGAACACGACCGGATCACCGATTTTGCCCCCGGCGTCGATACCATCCGTCTGGATGGCGTGGCGGGCTCCGGCCAGAGAGGCCGGTTCGATAACCTGACCCTGACAGACAGCGCCAACGGGGTCACGATCTCCTATGACGGTCACACGATCCTGCTGGAGGATATCCGCCTAGAAGAGATCGACCACACGGATTTTCTGTTTCTTTAGGCAGGGGCGTGATTATAGGGGCGTGGCAATGATTCCCCCCCAATAAATGTCTTTGCCTCATAGCACCGCCCCGCGGCGTCCAAGAATTGGCCGTATGATGTGCATATTGTGGACACAGAAAAACACTAACAGCAGGGGGAAACTCGAAAAGGCATGAGCAGAAGGTTTTGAAAATGGTCGCGAAGCCCGATACCTCCGACATCACTTCGGTCACGAAACAGGCCACGCTCACCGAAGGCGCCGATGCGGCCGGCAATAGCGGCACCAGCGCGGTCATGTCGGTCGGCGACACGTTTGACGGGACCATCTCCAGCAGCTCCGAAACCGACTGGGTCCGCATCCAGCTCGATGCCGGGCAGAGCTATGTGTTCAGCGCCTGGGGAACGAACGGCACCAGCGGCCTGGACGATACCGTGCTCACCCTCTACGACGGCAACGGCACCCAGGTTGCGACCAATGACGACCTCAACCGGTATCTGCTGTTCTCCGGGATACAATACACCGCCCCCGTCAGCGGCACCTATTACATCGAGGTGTCCGGCTACCGGTCGAAAACCGGCGACTACACGCTGCAGGCGGCCACCGATGTCTACACCACCGAGCAGATCGCCACCTACATGACCGAGGTGGACTGGGGCTTCACCACCCCGCTGCGGCTCGATGCTCAGGCCGGCGGCACCCTGACCTACAACACCAGCGCGCTCACCGCCGAGGGCCGGCAACTGGCCGAATGGGCCCTGGAAAGCTGGTCGATCGCCACCGGGATCACCTTCATCCCGTCCGGCTCGGCCTCCGCCGACATCATCTTCGACGATTCCCAGAGCGGCGCCTTCGCCGGACCCTCCTCGATCGATCCCAGCACCGGCATATCCAGCCAGGCGACGGTGAATATCTCCACCCAGTGGCTGCAGACCTACGGCACCACGATCGACAGCTATTCCTTCGAAACCTACCTGCACGAGATCGGCCATGCGCTCGGGCTGGGCCATTCCGGCCCCTATGACGGGACGGCGACATACGGCACGGATAATCTCTATGCCAATGACAGCGTCCAGATGACGGTCATGAGCTATTTCACCCCATCGGAAAACCCCACGATCCTGGGCTCGAACGTCGCGCTCGTCTCGCCGATGATGGCCGATTACTTCGCCATGGACCTGCTCTATGGCGGCACCCAGACCTATCACGGCAACACCACCTGGGGGGCGAATTCCAACGTCGGCGGCTGGCTTGGCGATCTGATGGGGATCGTGTTCGATGGCGACCCGGCCAACCCGGGCTTCTACAGCGGCGGGCCCATCGGCTGGACGATCCGGGACACCGGGGGCATCGACACGATCGATGTCAGCACGGTGTCGGCCAACCAGCGGGTCGATCTGCGCGCCGAACGGTTTTCGGATATCAACGGCTCGGTCAACAACGTGGCGATTGCCGCCGGCAGCGTGATCGAAAACGCCATTGGCGGCAGCGGTCATGACACGCTGCGCGGCAATGAGGCCAACAACCGCCTCGAAGGCAATGCCGGCAATGACACGGTCAACGGGGCCGAGGGCACCGATACCGCTGTTCTGGATGTCACGCGCGCCAGCGTGAGCGTCTCGCAAAGCGGCAGCTCGGGCATTCAGATCGTCTCGGCCCTGGGCACGGATATCTACCGCAATGTCGAGTTCTTCGAATTCAGCGACCAGACCGTGAGTGCCTCGACCCTGCTGGGCTTTGATCAGCCTGGCGAGGTGCGCACCGGCACACCCGGCCCCGACACCCTGACCGGCACCAGCCGCAGCGACACGATCTCGGGCCTGGCCGGCGATGACACCATCGACGCCGGGAACGGCGATGACCAGATCTCGGCCTCGGACGGCAATGACAGCGTGGCGGCGGGCGGCGGCCATGACAATATCGGCGGCGGCCTGGGCAATGATACGGTCAAGGGCGGGGCCGGCAACGACACGATCGGCGCCGGGCAGGGCGATGACATCGTCACCGGCGGCGAGGGCGATGACGGGCTCTATGGCGGGGCCGGCAATGACAATATCAGCGGCGAAGGCGGCCATGACGATATCGGCGCGGGCTTCAACGATGACACCGTGTCGGGCGGCGACGGCAATGACAACATGGGCGGCGGCACCGGCCGCGACGTGATCGGCGGCGGCGCAGGCAATGACACGATCGGCGGCGGCGAGGGCGACGACACGATCAGCGGCGGGGTCGGCGATGATTTCATCGCCGGCGGCGGGCGCAACGATGTGCTGAACGGCGGCGCGGGCAGCGACCGGATCAATGGCGGCGCGGGCAGTGACACGATGACCGGCAATGAAGGCGCCGACACCTTCATCTTCAGCGCCTTTTACAATGGCGACACCGATGTCATCACCGATTTCCAGGACGGGATCGACAAGATCCAGATGAGCGGGGTGCAAAACGCCCCCGGCTCGGGCCTGCAAGGCTATGTCGATGCGCTCAATGTGACGACTGTCGCGGGCGGCGTGCAGCTCAGCTATGGCGGCAACAAGATCATCCTGGAAGGCCTCAGCGCGTCACAGATCGACGTGGATGATTTCATCTTTGTCTGATCTGCTGTAATCGCCGGGGATCGTGTGGCATGCATCCGCACGGTCCTGAAGGGGTTAAGGCGACGTGGCCAAGACGATCTATCTGCATGTGGGCATGCCCAAATGCGCCTCCACCACCGTGCAGGCCTATCTGTGGCGCGAACGCGCCGCACTGGCCGAGGCGGGCATTCAATACCGGATGTTCCATGACCGGGAGGCACCGCTCCTGGGCAATGGCGATACGCTGGCCGAGGCGATCTGGGCCCAGAACCGCCGGGGCATCGAAGACCGGCTGACCTATTTCATGGGCCTGCCCGGCACAGTGCTGATCAGCGCCGAGGCCTTTTCCAATATCTTCAACACCGCCACCATGGCCGAAACCATCCGGACCATGCAGGCGCGCGGCGCGCAGGTGAAGGTGATCTGTTTTTTCCGCCGTCAGGATCTGTGGATCGAATCCGACTACAAACAGCAGATCAAGGGCGGCCATCCCTGGGATGCGCCGATCTCCGAGCTGATCGCCCTGCGGCTCAGGCAGGAGGTGCTGAATTTCGGCTGGACCATGGCCTACTGGATCAAGTTCGTGGGCGAGGAAAACGCCTTTGCGGTGCCAATCAACCCCGGCGAGCCACGCGACAAACCGGTGCGCAGCCTGTTGCGCTATATCGGGGCCGATACGCTGGCCGACGGGCCGCTGACGCTGACCGAGGCGAATGTCAGCCCGCCCACCGGGCTGATCGAACCGGCCCGGCTGCTCAAGCGCAAGCTGGCCGGAAAAGGGACGCACCAGGCCGAAACAGAGACGATATTGCAGACATTCTTCGACACCGCCCCCGGCCTGCTCGATGTGCCGTCCCGGCGTTTCCTTCTGCCCCATGCCGAGCGTGTCGCGCTGGTGGCGCGCTACAAGGGCAGCAACGCGGTGCTGCAAAAGCAATCCATGCAGGGCGCGCGCTTTCACACCGAGTTCGAGCAGGATCCGGCCAGCGAAGCCCCGCTGGAACCCGAGGCAAAGGCCGTGCTCGGCGCCTATCTAAGCGCCAATCGCGATCTGTCGAACGCCCTGTCAGGGGGCTGGCGGCGGTTGTTTCGGTGGCGCGCGCCCTGAGACGCGCCCGCTATCTGGGCAGATGCGGCAGCACGCTGCGCCAGTTGCGGTGCCGGGTCTTGAAACGATAGCCCGGAGCCTTCATCGCCGCCGGGTCGGACGGATAGCCGAAGGTCGCGAAATCCACCGCGTAAAGGGACTTGATCCGCTCCAGGCTGGCCTGGGTTATGAAATTGTCATAGCTGAAATCGTGACTGGCGATTTCGCAGGCCGGCACCTCGACCAGCGCGCCGTCCTCTGCGCTCTCAGGCAGGTTGGTGCGGTTCATCTGCCGCGGGGTGTAGGGCATGCCCAGGTCCCGCGCCAGCGCCCCGAGATCGTCTTTCAGGGTCTCCACATGCAGGATCCTGTCATAATAGAGCCCCCGGCCCAGCAGCACGGCGGGCACCTGCGTCTCCCAATGGCCGTTGATCGGCAGCTCCGGCTCCGGACGCGCGGCGCGGCAAATGGCAACCGTATCGAGAAACTGGATGAAACTCATCACATTGGTCTCTGCCGCCGCCCCGGTGATCCCGGCCTCGCGGCAGTAAAGGTCATGCAGCTCCTGGGCAAAGGGCTCCAGATCGGCGCGGGCGTGCAGCGGACGGCTGCGATACTGGCAGAACTTGTTGATATAGGCGCTGATGATCCGCGTCACCGGATGACGCGCCAGAATGACCGAAAGATAGCGTTCCTTGCGCATCATCCGCAGGCATTCGAAATAGGCGTCGCTATGGGTGTGAAAGAACCGCTTGTCGCTTTTGGGCACCTCGACATCCTCGGCCAGAAAGCCGAACAGGCTGGTGCAGGCCGCCTTCTGCGACCAGAAAAACACCGTCTTCCGAGGGTGATGTATATAGCCTCGCCAACCCATGCGCCCCGCCGTGCCCCGTTGCCCTGTCTTGCCTCAGTTATTGACGATGTCTTTGTGATATCGCCGCAGCAGAAGCAAGCCCGCCGCAAAACAGACCAGCGAAATCAAAAAGACATAAAACGGTGAAACATAGGTGGCGTCATAGGTGGCGTACATCCCCTTGCGCACCATGCCCACGATATGAATGAGCGGGTTCCACCACAGGTAATCGCGATAGGGCTGGGGCACGGCATCAAACAGAAAGAAGATGCACGACACCAGAAACATCGGCCGGTTCAGGATCGCCCAGCTGCGCTCCCAGATCGGGTAGACCGACAGAAGATAGCAATTCAGCGTGCCGATCCCCAGGCCCAGGGAAAAGGCCATGGCAAAGCCAAGCGCCATCGCGGGGATATCGAGGATCACATCGACGCTGAAGAAAAAGATGATCCCGTAAAACACCACCGCCGCGATCATCACCTGCGTCATCACCGACATGATGAACCGCGCCAGAAGCGCATCCACATAGGTGACCCCGGGATAAAACAGCAAGGAGCGCGAAAAGCGCAGCGCCACGGCGATCTTGTTCGAGGCATCCATATAGGCCACGAACGGCACCATCCCCGAGGCGAAAAACAGCGCGAAATCGGTGCCGATCGGCGGCGCGCGCAGCGCATAGGAAAATATGATGGACATCAGCGCAATGCCGCCCACCGGCTCCAGGATGGCCCAGAGATAGCCCAGGGCCGAGCGGCCATAGGTCGTCGACATCTCGCGCAGCAAAAGCGCGATGATCGTCCGGATCGTACCGGTGCGGCGCGGCCGGGCCGGGGTCAGGGCCTGGGGGGAATATTCAGTCATCGTGGCCTGTAGCCTAGCATTGCGAGGCATGGTAGGAAACGGCAAACCATTAACGCGTTTCCCGGCTGGTCTGCAATATCCGCATTGCCGGACGCGCGACCGCAAGGGTCTATGGCAAGAAGGACACCGCCATGAATGACGCCACCCCTCCCGTGCCCAAGCCCGCGGCCGCCAAGGCGCCGCTGGTGCGCAAGGTGGCCGGCAATGCGCGGCGCCGGACCCGCCATGTCATGCTGATGCTGTCCTTCGTGCTCTGCGTCGGGCTGCCCACAGCCCTCAGCACCTTTTATCTCTACGTGATCGCCGATGACCAATATGCCAGCACCGTCGGCTTTTCGGTCCGCAAGGAAGAGATCAGCTCGGGGATCGAGATCCTCGGGAACATCACCGAGCTGTCCGGCTCCAGTTCGTCGGATACCGATATTCTCTATGAATTCATCCGCTCTCACCAGCTGGTGCGCATCGTCAACGAACAGCTCGACCTGGCCCGGATCTACACCAACAAGAGCGACCCGGTCTTCAGCCTCGGCGATGACACCCGTATCGAGGCGCTGGTGGACCACTGGAACCGGATGGTGAAGGTCTTCTATGACAGCTCCAGCGGTCTGATCGAGGTGCGCGTGCTCGCCTTCGACCCGCAGGATGCGCAGGATGTCGCCCAGGCGCTGTTCGAGGAAAGCAGCCTGATGATCAACGAACTCTCGGCCATCGCCCGCGAAGACGCGATGAGCTATGCCGAGGAAGATCTCGGCCGGGCCGTCGACAAGCTCAAGGTCGCGCGCCAGGCCAAGCTCGAATTCCAGAACCGCACCCAGATCGTCGATCCGCAGGCGGATATCCAGACGCGCATGGGGCTCTTGGATTCGCTCAACCGGCAGCTGGCCGAAACCCGGATCGATTTGCAGACGCTGCGCGTGCAGGGCATCCCGGAAAATGACCGCCGGGTTCAGGATGCGATCAACCGGATCGAGACGATCAACGAGCTGATCGAACAGGAGCGCGCCTCTTTCGGCGGCGGCCCGTCGCGGACCGATCAGGAGGCCTATTCCGATCTGCTGGCCGAATATGAAGCGCTGCAGGTGGAGGTCGAGTTCGCCCAGCAGAGCTATCTTTCGGCCCAGGCCGCCCGGGATGCCGCCTTTGCCGAAGCGCAGCGGCAATCGCGCTACCTGGCCACCCATATCGAGCCGACCCTGGCCGAGACCGCCGAATACCCCAAGCGGTTCCAGCTTCTGGCGATGCTGACCGGGCTGGCCTTCGTGTTCTGGTCGATCCTGGCGCTGATCTATTACTCGCTGCGCGACCGGCGCTGACGGGCAGAGGCAGGGCAGGGGCAGGGCCATGATCGAGCTGCGCAATGTCTGCAAGACCTTCGTGCTGAAAGGCCGCCGGCAGGTCGTGGCCGACAATATCTCGGCCATCTTTCCGGACAATCAGGCCGTGGCCGTCCTGGGCCGCAACGGGGCGGGCAAATCCACCCTGCTCAAGCTTCTGGCCGGCACGATGGAACCCGATAGCGGAGAGATCCTGTCGACCGGGCATATCTCCTGGCCGGTGGGCTTTGCCGGCAGTTTCCACCCCGAGCTTTCGGGCCTGCAGAACACCCGCTTCATCGCCCGAGTCTACGGCGTGGACACCGATGAGCTGGCGGATTTCGTGGCCGATTTCGCCGAGCTGGGTCAGCATTTCTACCTGCCCATCCGCACCTATTCCTCGGGCATGAAATCGCGGCTGGCCTTTGGCGTCTCCATGGGCATCAAGTTCGACACCTATCTCGTCGACGAGGTCACCGCGGTGGGCGACGAGGTGTTCCGCTCCAAAAGCGAGGCGCTGTTTGCCGAACGGATGCAGACCTCTTCGGCGATCATGGTCACCCATACCATGGCCCAGGTGCGCAAGCTCTGTCAGAAAGTGGCCGTGCTGCACGAGGCCAAGCTGCATTTCTTCGACGATATCGAAGAGGGCATCCAGATGCACCAGAAGCTGATGAAAGAACGCCGCAAGGCCTGAGCGGGGTCCGGCTCAGGACGGCCCGCCATGGTCAGGATGGCGGTTGTCGAACCCGAACTCATCCAGAAGCGCCTTGTTATGCGGGGCAAACTGCGCCTCCAGCCAGGCGGTGCGCTCGGGCGTGCGCCCGGCATCGGGCTCGCGCAGGTTCTCAAAGGCCTCCTTGCGCATGGCCAGGATCTCGGACTGGGTGACCGACGGGTCGCGCATCGCTGCCGCCAGCGCATCGCAATCCTGCATTCTGAGCGATTTGTTGACCTTGCCCGGCGGCAGATCCCAGTCCATCCGCTCCGCCAGCGCCTCGCCCAGCCAGCCCGCCAGGGTGGGGCGCAGCGCGCGGTGGCTGGCCACGATCACCGGACGCGCGGGGAAACGGCGCTGCCAGCGGCGCAGATAGAGATGCGGCGTCATCGTGTCGATGCGGCGCTGCGCGAAGGTCTTGAAATCGCGCCCGTCATAGGGGTTTCTCGTGTCCAGAAACCGCTGGAAGAACTGCTTCATGAATTGCGAATAATCGCCATAGACGAACTCGCTGAACGGGCGCAGGAAAAACAGAAGCTGCACGGCAATCCCGCGCTCCGCGGTCAGCGCCGCCAGCGTATCGCCATGCTGAACCAGCGAGAAAAGATCCTCATGGCTCAGGATCACCCGCTGCATCCCGCCCGCGAAATAGCTGTCGAGACGGGCCGGCGTGATGGATTTGATATCTGCCGCATTGCCCGGATGGGTGCCCCCGTCATGCGGATACCGCACGCCCGCCGCCTCCAGCAGGGCGGCATTGTTCAGCATCACGTTCTGCATATAGGTCGAGCCGCATTTGGGCGAACCGACATGGAGCAGGATTTCTTTTGTCATGAGGTCGTCTTGTCTTTGCTGAGGTGGCGGGCGAGCCGGGTATCGAGCGCATCCAGCATCCCGTCAGGGTGAAGGCCAAGCTGGCTGAGGTCAATCTTGCGTTCCTGCGCCGTCACCGGCGGCGCGGCCCAGGCGGCGCGCAGGGCCTGGATAACGGCAGGCGTTGTCGGCTCGACCGAGGCGATGGCCGGGCTCAGCTTCGACAGGTCCTTGGGCCCAAAGCTGTTGGTCACGACCCGCACGCCCGAGGCCGCCATTTCAATCGGCGGGTGGCTGGGATGCGGCGAATACATCAGCGACAGGCCCAGATCGACCTCGCGCAGATAGTCCGGATATTCCTCCCAGGGCAGCTTGCCCAGCGAGGTCAGCATCAGACCGTTCGGCAGGCTCACCGGCGGATGGATGAGCCCGATGGAGATCAGCTCGATCTCCTCGGCCGTCAGCCCTTCCTCGGTGATGAACCCCGCCAGCGCCTCGACGGCGAAACTGTACATGTTGCGCTCCACCTCGGGGCGGCCATAAAGCGCCAGCCGCCGCTTGCCCGGGGGCCGCTCGGGCCGGGCCGGGCCGGCATAGCGGTCGATCTCGATCGCCGGATGAAAGGCCAGCGCCCCGGGCGTGGCAAAACCGTAACCCTGACCGGCGAAATAGTCGCGCAACAGGCTGGTGTTGAAGATCGGCTCGAAGTTGAACTCATAGCTTGCCGATGCGTTGGCAAATTCCGGCCCCCAGGCATAGAAATTGGGCTCGAAATCCTGGATCAGATAGAAGAACCGGGTCTGCGCATAGCCCTGTTCGCGGATCAGCGTGTCGATCACATGCGCGCTCCACCAGGCAGTGGCGAGAAACACATCGTCCTTGTGCGACGCAATCGCATCACTCTGGATACCGCAATGCAGGCTGATCCGCTCCGCGGCCCCGCCCGCGCGCGCCTCAGCCGAGAGCCGACGCAGCACGAAGCCGCGCGACGCCGCCGCCGAGGACACCGGCAGGTCAGTGGCAATGAACCGCACCCGGTAGCCGCGCGCCGCCAGCCCCAGCCCGATATCGAAGGCGGTGACGATGCCGGCAAACACCTCCGTCGGGTTGAGCGTCGGCACCAGGATATTGAGCGCCGGGCCCGGGGCGCTGAACTCGGGCGTCCAGCGGGGCAGCTTGCGCTCTTCGATCAGCCCCTCATAGGGGACCGGCTTGTTCAGCTTGGCATTGGGGCGTTTGGGTTCGGCCGGGGCCAGCCCGGGCGACAGCGAATACATGCGCGCGTCAAACCCTTCCAGCGCATCCTCGCGGGCCTCGCCCATGGCCTGCCGGATGCTCCAGTAGGCGCGGCCCAGATTGACGATGCCAAACCCCGCGGCAATGCGCCCGAGCCCCGGCTTGCCGGTGAGGGTCAGCCTGAGCGCGTCAAAGAAATGCGTGCCCGAGCCCAGCGTGCCGCGCAGATAGGGGCGCAAGGGCCGCAGGTCCGGGGCTGTCCTGAGCCGCCCGTCCTGCGTGGCCTCATTCATCCGCACCCGCAGGCTGCGCGCCAGATAGCGTGCCAGCGCATAGGGCGCCGCCTCGCGGCGCAGCCACATCCGGTCGATCTTCTTGGCCTTGAGCCCGCGCAGCCAGCCGCGCTGACGATCCACCGCGCCCATGACATTGCCCTCGTGCTGACGGTAATCCACCAGCGGGACGTCGATCAGGTGCACGCCGTCCCTGGAGCCCCCGATGGCCCCCGCCACCAGCCCCAGCCACAGATCATGATAGAAATGCACGCCCGATTGCGGCGGGAAGGGCAGGGCGATGCGCGCCACCTCGGGCCGCATCAGCAGCGTCATGCCGGTGATGTTGTTGCGGTACAGCAACCCGCGCAGCCCCGGCTTGCGGAGGCGCCGCTCGAAGGCGAACATCGAGGGTTTGATCTCGGTCGTGCCATCGGCCGCCACCAGCCGCGCGTCGCTATGCACCAGCTGCGCGCCCGTGGCCTCCAGCGCGGCGATCCCCTTGGCCAGACGATCAGCGTGCCAGATATCGTCCTGATCGCTGAGCGCAATCAAAGGCGCAGGGGCCTCGGGTTCGCTCTCCTGCAGGGCCAGCGCCTCGATCAGCCCGGTCTCGAAGGCGCGCACCGCATCGAGCTCGGTATCGGCCTGCACCATATGCAGCTCAAGCCCGCACTCCCCCGCCTGGTCGCGCACCAGATCGCCCGACACCATATCGGCGATCACCGCGATCAGCCGGACGCGGGCCCCCTCCTGTGCGGCAATAGACTGCAGCTGTGCCGTCAGATGCGCAGGCTCGGGCCGGTAGACCGCCATGACCACATCGACACGCGGCGGGGCCGCGCTCCCGGCACGGCGTTCTGGCTGCGGCATGGATGTCACCCCTTGGCCCCCTGGTCACGGGCATAGACATCCTCGTAACGGATGATGTCATCCTCGCCCAGATAGGTGCCGGTCTGCACCTCGATCAGCACCATCGGCACCTTGCCGGGGTTCTCCATCCGGTGGGTCTCGCCCAGGGGCACATAGACCGACTGGTTTTCGCTCACCAGCGTCTGGGTGTCGCCGATGGTGACAAGGGCGGTGCCCTCGACAACGATCCAGTGCTCGGCGCGGTGGTGATGACTTTGCAGGCTCAGGATGCCGCCGGGCTTGACCACGATGCGCTTGACCTGAAAGCGGCTTCCCAAGGCGAGGGTCTCGAACCGGCCCCAGGGGCGGTGATCCCAGGGAAAGCTTTCCGCCGCCGGGGTTGCCTTGTCGCGCTGCAGGGCGACCACATCCTTGACCTTCTGCGCCGCGTTGCGGTCGGCCACCAGCACCGCGTCGCGCATGGCCACCACCAACAGATCCCTCAGCCCCACGCCCACCAGCTCCGGCCCGCCGTCTTCGGCATAAAGCAGGCTGCTCTCGCAGTCGATCGTGCTGACCGCGCCGGTCAGGGCATTGCCGCTTGCGTCCTGCGGCAGCTGCTCGCTCACCGCGCGCCAGTCACCAAGGTCCGACCAGGCCCCGGCCCAGGGCTGTACGCTGATCCTGTCCGAACGCTCCATGATCGCATGGTCGATGGAGATCTCCTCGGCCCCGGCCCAGGCCTCGGGGTCGAGCTTCAGAAAGTCGAGGTCGTGCCGGCCCTCCTCCAGTGCCGCCGTGACCGGGGGCAGAAGCCCCGGCGCATGGGCCTCGAAGGCCGCGATCAGCGCGGCAGGGGAAAACAGGAATATCCCGCCATTCCACAGATACCCCCCCGTCGCCAGCATCTGCTCTGCCGTGGCCCGGTCCGGTTTCTCGACAAAGCGCGCGACGGGCTGCACGCCCTCGGCCTGCGCCGGATCGCTGAGCTCGATATAGCCATAGCCCGTCTCGGGCCGCGTCGGCGTGATCCCGAACGTGACCAGCCGGCCCGCCTCGGCCGCGGCACTGGCCGCGCGCACTGCTGCACGGAACCCCGCCGCATCGGGGATCGCATGATCGGAGGGCGCCACCAGCATCAGCGTATCGGGCCGGTGCGCCTCAAGCCATTTCGCCGCCGCCAGAATCGCAGGGGCGGTGTTGCGCCCCTCCGGCTCGATCAGGATCGCCTGCGCCTGCTTGCCGCTCTGGGCCATCTGCTCGGTCACGATAAAGCGGAAATCCGCGCCCGTGAGCACCATCGGGGCGTCAAACCCCTCACCCGAGAGCCGCTCGAGCGTGGTCTGAAACAGGCTCTGGCCCGAGATCAGCGCGGCGAACTGCTTGGGGTAGCTTTTGCGCGACAGGGGCCAGAGCCGCGATCCGATGCCCCCGGCGAGGATGACGGGTGTGATGTTCATAGACCTATATTCCTCGCCAAGTGCCTCTGCAGAGCCGTGTTGCCCCTGCAATAAACGGGCTCAAAGCCCCTCGGCAACCATTCTATGGGCGATTTGGCGACAAACCTGGGCCAATCAGGTTTTTCGGCAAACGCCCCGATATCCATACACCCGCCGGGGCCTGCCCTTGCGGAACCCGCCCCGATGCGCGCTGGCCTTCTTTCACGAAACAAATGGCCCATTGTCAAGAACCGCCCGCCCGCATGACCCGGGGACAAGCGGGCTGGCCCCTCTGCCTGGTTTGCAGTATCCATCCCGCGACCCCGGAGGACAGGCCCGCTGTGGCCCTCCGGCCTGTGTGACACTATGGAGGCGCTTTTGACTCTCGTAACACCGACAGCCTTGCCCGATGTCCTGCTGGTGACCCCGGCCCGGCATGGCGATCACCGCGGTTTTTTCTCCGAAAGCTGGAACCGGGCGCGCATGGCCGAGGCCGGGATCGACATTGAATTCGTGCAGGACAACCATTCGTTTTCGCTGCAGCAAGGCACGCTCAGGGGGCTGCATTTCCAGTCCCCGCCCCATGCCCAGGACAAGCTGGTGCGGTGCGGCCGGGGCCGGCTGTTCGACGTGGCGGTGGATATCCGCCGCGGCTCACCGACCTATGGGCACTGGGTGGGCGAGGAGCTCAGCTTTGAAAACGGCAAGCAGCTTCTGGTGCCCAAGGGGTTCCTGCATGGCTTTGTCACCCTGGAGCCCGAGACCGAGATCATCTACAAATGCTCGGATTACTATGCGCCCGAATGCGACGGCGCGGTGCGCTTCGATGACCCCGATATCGGTATCGACTGGGGCCTTGAGGGCGCCGAGGTGGTGCTGAGCGCCAAGGATGAGGCGGCCCCCTTGTTCGCCGACTTCACCTCGCCCTTCACCTATGGAGAGACCTCATGAAAATTCTCGTCACCGGCGGCGCCGGGTTCATCGGCTCGGCGGTGGTGCGCCGGGCGGTGGCCGATGGGCTGAGCGTGGTCAATCTCGATGCGCTGACCTATGCCGCCAGCCTCGAGAACGTGGCCGGCGTGGCGGACAGCCCGCTGTACAGCTTTGAACATGCCGATATCCGCGACCGCGCCGCCCTGGACCGGATCTTTGCCACCCATGCGCCCGACGCGGTGATGCATCTGGCCGCCGAAAGCCATGTCGACCGCTCGATCGACGGGCCGGGCGATTTCATCGAAACCAATATCACCGGCACCTATAACCTTCTGGAGGCCGCCCGCGCCTATTGGCAGAAGGCGGGCAAGCCCGAGGGCTTCCGGTTTCACCATATCTCGACCGATGAGGTCTATGGCTCGCTGCCCGCCGATCCGTCGGTCATGTTCACCGAAGAGACAGGTTATGATCCGCGCTCGCCCTATTCGGCCTCCAAGGCCTCCAGCGACCATCTGGTGCGCGCCTGGGGCGAGACCTATGGCCTGCCCGTGGTGCTGACCAACTGTTCGAACAATTACGGGCCCTATCATTTCCCCGAGAAGCTCATTCCGGTGACGATCCTGAACGCGCTGGCCGGCAAGCCGCTGCCGATCTATGGCGACGGGTCGAACATCCGCGACTGGCTTTATGTCGAGGATCACGCCGATGCGCTGCTTCTGGTGCTGCAGAAGGGCGCGCTGGGGCGGTCCTACAACATCGGCGGCGAGAATGAGCGCACCAATCTGGAGCTGGTGCGCACGATTTGCGGCATTCTGGATGAATTGCGCCCCGGGCCTGCCCCCTATGCCGATCTGATCACCTTCGTGACCGACCGGCCCGGCCATGATGCGCGCTATGCGATCGATGCCACGCGGATCCGCGAAGAGCTGGGCTGGCGCCCGTCGGTGACGGTCGAGGAAGGGCTGCGGCGCACCGTGCAGTGGTATCTCGACAATGAAAGCTGGTGGCGCCCCCTGCAGGAACGCTCCGGCGTGGGCCAGAGGCTGGGCGTGGCGTTGTGACGATCAAGGCGTCTTCCCAAGCCGCCCGGCCCGGGCGCTTTTGCGAAAACGCCGCCCCGTCAACGCCCGTCACCAATGCCAGAAATGGTCTTGGCGATTGGTGTTTCTGGAAAAAGCATAGCTTTCGGCATGCGGAAGCCTGTCCATGTTCAGGGCCACATCATCTGTCAGCATGAGGTCTTGCCGGGTCAGGTTCGTTCTGTTCTTGTGCCATGTCAGCCTGAGCTCGCTCTCGTCGAATTTGCGGCCGACATATTTCGAGAACAGATGCTCCTGATCCAGCGCAATATAGTGCCTCAGCACCTGGTTTTCCGGGTATACGCTGACGCTGCCATCCAGAGAATGACCGGCCCGGCCGCGGTTATCCAGACCCGCATTGCGTTTGTAGAGCCGCATCAGCCGTCTCGGGGAGGGCGCGAAATAGTAGTAATACTCGGAGGCAAAGGCCATTTCACCGCCGTTTCGCGCAAGATTTCCGCCGCCCTCGTCCGGCAGATTGAACGGCAGAAACACGAACTCCTCGAAGTTGATGACATTGTCGCCGTTCCGGTCCGCGCGTTTCACGACATCCAGCAGGCTGTCCTGCGGCAGACACGCATGCGGGCGCTCGTCGGCGTCCAGGTGCATGATCCAGTCATGCGGCAGGCCTTGTTCGATTTCGGCCTTTGCCTGCAACTGGTCGCCCAGCGAAAAAACGCCCCTGTAGGGCAGCTCCTCGACACCCAGGACGCCATTGCCGACCCGGCTTCTGATATAGTCGAGCGTCCCGTCATCAGACCCGTTATCTATGAAGAAAACACCAAGCTCCTGCTCTTCGAGATGGGCAATCAGGTGAGGCAGATAGCGGATCTCGTTGCGCACGCAAACGATCGCACATGCTGTCAGATCAGCTTTGCCTGTTTGACTGCTCAAGCCTTGCCCTCCAGCCTGTCTGCTCGCCGGTCCGACGGGGCCCTGCAAATAGATAATTTATGCGCAGCTTGAGATGCTGTCTGTTGCCCGGAACCGTGGGGCTTTTATAGCCCACGAATGCCCTGTCTGGAAAGTGGTAACAAGCCCGGGGGCGGGGCCGTCAGACAGGTCGGCCCGGCCTGTCCCGGCGCGCGGGGCTGCCTATGTCCTGTCGGCCGCGATCAGCCCCGCGAGGTAGTCGCCATAGGCGTTCTTGGCAAAAAGCCTGGCGCGGGCGCGCAGGGCGTCATCGTCGATCCAGCCCTGGGCATAGGCGATCTCTTCGAGGCAGCCGGCCTGCTGGCCCTGGCGCTTTTCCAGCGTGCGCACGAAATTGCCCGCATCGAGCAGGCTGCCATGGGTCCCGGTATCGAGCCAGGCATAGCCGCGCCCCATGCGCTGCACATCCAGAAGCCCGTCGCCCAGATACATCTCCAGCAGGGAGGTGATCTCCAGCTCGCCACGCGCCGAGGGCTGCACCTGCCTGGCGCGCTCGGGCGCTGAGCCGTCGAGGAAATAAAGCCCCGTCACCGCATAGTTCGACGGCGGCACGGGCGGCTTTTCGATGATCGCCACGGCATTGCCATCCTTGTCGAAATCCACCACGCCATAGCGCTCGGGATCGGCCACCCGGTAGCCGAAGACCGTGCCGCCCACCTCCCGGGCTCCGGCCTCGGCCAGAAGCTCCGACAGGCCGTGGCCGTAAAAGATATTGTCGCCCAGCACCAGCGCCGAAGGGGCCCCGTCAAGGAAGTCTTCGGCCAGGATAAACGCCTGCGCCAGCCCGTCCGGGCTGGGCTGCACGATATAGTCCAGCGTCACCCCCCATTGGCTGCCATCGCCCAGGGTGCGCTTGAACGCCTCCTGATCCTGCGGGGTGGTGATCACGGCGATCTCGCGGATCCCGGCCAGCATCAGCACCGAGATCGGGTAATAGATCATCGGCTTGTCATAGATCGGCAGGAGCTGCTTGGAGATGCCCATGGTGATCGGATAAAGCCGTGTGCCGGAGCCCCCCGCCAGAATGATGCCTTTGCGGTTACTCATGACGCGTCCTTCAGTGTTTCGAGAACCCGGGCCAGCCCGGCCTGCCAGTCAGGGGCGGCAATGCCGAACTCGGCCCCGATCCGGGTGCAGTCGAGCCGGGAATTCAGCGGTCTCGGGGCCGGGGTGGGAAACGCGCTGCTGGGAATGCCGGTCACCGTCACGTCGCGCCCCGCCTGGGCAAAGATCTCGCGGGCGAACCCGGCCCAGTGGGTATGGGGCTGGCCGGCAAAATGATAGGTGCCGCCCTTATGCCCATCGAGCAACGCCGGGACCATGGCCAGCAAGGCCGCGGCGATATCGGCCGCCGCCGTGGGCCCGCCCTGCTGATCCTCGACCACGCTGAGCGCGTCGCGGCTCTCCGACAGGCGCAGCATGGTCTTGACGAAATTCTTGCCATGGGCCGAGAACACCCAGGCCGTGCGCAGGATGACATGTTGCCCGCCCGCCGCGCGCACCGCCTCCTCGCCCGCCAGCTTGGTCCGCCCATAGGCGTTTTGCGGTGCTGTCGGGTCATCCTCGCGCCAGGGCTGCGTGCCGGTGCCGTCAAAGACGTAATCGGTCGAGACATGCAGAAACGGGATGCCGCGCTCGGCGGCGGCCCGTGCCATCGCGCCGGGTGCCTCGCCATTGATCACCCGGGCGTCGGCCTCGTGGCTTTCGGCCCCGTCCACATCGGTCCAGGCGGCGGCGTTGATCACCGCATCGGGCGCATGGGCATGGATCGCCGCGGCACAGGCGGCCGGATCCGCAAGATCCGCCTCGGCGCGGCTCAGCGCGGTCAGGTTGGCCTGCGCCTGCAGCTCGGTCGCCACCTGGCCGGTGGAGCCGAAAACGAGAATCTTGGGGGAAGGGGTCATACGGGCCTCGGTCAAAACACGCCAGGGGTCGTTACTCGCGCCCTCATAACCGCAAAACCGGCTGTGTTCCAATGCCAAAACGTCCCGGCCGGCCCCCCGGGCCTGCAAAGATTGACATCCCCCGCGTTGCAGGTCACGACGATACCCGTCTCAAAAAGAAACCTCAGAGAGATCAGCCATGGCAAAGATCAAGGAGCCCGGGATCGCAGAGCTCGAAGCGGCCCTGCAGGACCGGTACCGCGAAATCGGGATGCTGACGAAATACCTGGCTGAAACTCAGGACGCCCTGGCCGAGGAGCGCGCGGCCCATGCGCAAACGCGCGAGGCGCTGGAGATCGCCGAACTCGCCAGCCGAAGCTATCACGAGGTGATCCAGAGCACCTCCTGGCGGATGACCGCGCCTTTGCGGGCCATCATGTCCAGGCTGAAGCACTGAGCCGGGACCGGCCTCAGCCCACCGTCGCCAGATGCTGACGCAGCAGCGTGCTTGAGACACTGGGGGTGCGGGGGAGGTATCTGACCTCGCACAGGTCCGACAGATCGTCGAATTTCCCGGCCCAGTCATCGCCCATCGTGAAGATATCCGCCTTATGGGTCACGATATCGTCGCGCTTTTGCTCCCAGTTATGCTCGGGGATGATCAGATCGACACAGCGCAGGCTGCGCAACAGCGAGACCCGCGCCTCGTAATCGAAATGCGCGCGCTTGCCCTTGAGCGCGTTGAACTCGTCCGACGAGACCCCGACAATCAGGTAATCCCCCAGCGCACGGGCCCGCTCCAGAAGCAGGATATGCCCATAATGCAAAGTGTCGAAAGTTCCGTAGGTGATAACGCGCAAAAGCAGGGCTCCTCGGGGTTTGATGGACTGGTTTCAATCCGGCGTATCAGTCTGTGTCGCCACGGACAACGCGGCCAGGGGTCGCTCCGGGCGCTCTTCTCGCAACAATACATTGATTGCCCCGGCCAGCAAAAGCGCCGATTTCCCGGCCGCGAACCGTGGCACGATGTCCTCATAGGCCGCCTGGCCCATCCGCTGACGCAGGGCCGCATCCTCGATCAGGGAGGACAGCGCCTTCTCCCACTCCTGCGGGGTCCGGGCCAGAAACCCGGTTGTGCCGGTATTGATCGTATCGGCATAGCTGCGGGTGGGCGAGGCCACCGTCGGCACCCGGTGCAGGGCCGCCTCGAAGATCTTCAGCTCGCTTTTGCAATCGTTGAAAAGACTGGGCGTCAGCGGGGCAAGGTTGATATCCATCCCGGACAGGAAAGACTGCATGGCCTCATAGGACATCACGTCATGGCGGATGATATTTCCGGTCATGCCCGGGCTGGCGTCGCCATTGACGTCCAGACGCCCGACAATATGCAGCTCCGCCCGGGGATAGCGGTCAAGCACCGCCGCCACCGCGGCCCGGCATTGCTCGAAATCCTCTGAATGGGTGGCGGTCCCGGACAGGTAACAGATCCGCACCGTTCCGTGCGCCGGGTCAGGGTCCGGGGCGGGGGCGGGGTCAGGGGCGGGGGCGGAGGCGGGGGCATCGGCCCCATACATGTCGAGCAAGGCCTTCGAGATGGAGTTCGGAACCACCTCGACCGGCTTGCCCAGGGCGGTGATGGTCTCGGCCAGGGCCGGGGTCGTGACCGTCACCAGATCGGCCATGTCGATCATCTGGCGGGCGCGGGCCGACAAGACGGTGAAGTCGCTGGCATAGTCCAGACGCTTGCGGAAATACTCCGACTGGCTGAACCCGTCGATATCATGCACCAGATCATCGATATCATAGATGACCTTGCCGCCATCGGCCTGGAAGCTCTCGCAGTAATCCCGCACGATTTCGCTCATCGGCAGGCGGCAAACGACCATGACACTGGCCTGCCGGACAACCGACGGGCTCAGGTTTCCATCCAGCACGACGCGGCATTCCCAGCCCAGCTCGCGCAGATGTTGCGTCAGGTTGTAAATCCGGTAGCGATTGGTGATCGCATTGGCCTGAGAGCACACAAAGACGATCGAGCGCCCGGCCGGTGGCGCCTCCTCGTCCTGCTCGCCGGACGACCAGAGCAGTTTTGAGCCTTCATATGTTTCCTTGACCCTGGCAACGACCCGCTCCGCATTCTGGTAATCGCGATATTTGTGGAAGAATTTCACCTTCCAGTCATAGGCCGCGCGCTCGGCATCGGTGGGCGCCTTCAGCAAGCCCTCAAGCCCCTCCATCAGGCTGGAAAAATCGGTGCAGACCGGCCCCGGAAAGACCATCTCCTGTTCATAGAACAGGCCGCGTTCGGCATTGGCATAGGCATATTGGTCAAAGGCAAAGCTGGCCATCGGCCGCCCGGTCAGCATGAAATCGATGAAACAGCTGGAATAATCCGTCAGCAGCATATCGGCATACCGGTAGAGCAGCTCGATATCCGGGTAATGTCGCTCGGACGCATCGAAGAAACACGCCCCCCTGAGCTGCGAGCTGTAAAGCCGGGTCTTGTCGGCCATATGCTCGCGGATACCCATCGCCATGTTGTTGCGCTCCAGCCAGTCCGACAGCTGCTGCACCTCGGCGTCGGAGAAGCTGTAATAGCCGTTTTCCTGATCGGCGCGGAAGGTCGGGGCAAACAGCACGAAGCGGCGCCCCCTGAGGCGGCTTTTGAGATGCGCGGCGCGCGCGCGCATATCCGCGGGCAGGTCCTGCTCGGGGCGCAGGATCGTGTCATTCCGGGGCAGGCCGGTGACCCAGATATCGTGGAAGGTGAGCGGCCAGTAGGCCGCCGCCATCGCCAGCCGGTCCACATCCGACGCCGCGATCACGGATCTGAGGCGCTGGTTCTCCGCCACCAGGGTATCGATGCGCGAGGCCTGGTCGAGCGAGGTGTAGCCGATCCGCTTGAGCGGGATACCGTGCCACAGGTTGTGAAAATTATGCAGCTCGTCCGACAGCGGGTATTCGACATTGGCCTCGACCCCGTGACGCAGGAACACCTGGCGCGCGCGCAACAGATAGCTCTGCCCCTCATAGCTGTGCAGCGGCAGGACAATCACATTGGTCCCCTCCGCCTCGACATGCTTGCTGCGGGTCAGGATGATCTTCTTGATTGCGGGGTCGTGTTTGACATGCTCGAACACCGCCCGCGTATTGTCGGAAAACTGGTGGCTGTACACACAGACCGGAAAGGCCCACCAATGATCATATTTGGGCGTTATCAGATCCTGCCGCCGCATCTCCTCGTGGCTGCGCGGCAGACGCGACAGGCCCGGGTCCTGACCGATATGGAAATTTTCATAGAGCTTCCGGGCATTGCCGACCCGGATGAGGTTTTTCTCCATCGCCGCGATATTCGCCTGCGGATTGGCCTGCCGGATGCGCGTCTTCCACTGCGCCAGGCCCTTCATTTTATAATGGTTCTCGGTCAGGAAATACCGCTTCAGCAGGGGAAAGCCTTCGTCGATCAGATCAAAGGCGCCTGCGGTGAAGATCGGGTGCTGCTTTGACACCCTGTCGACAAATGTGTCGAACTCGTACCCCTTGCTGATCAGGAACCGGGTGAGGCCCACCTCGTATTTGCGGATGACGCGCAGCTTGTTGCTCTCGGCTGTCACATTGTCCAGCACCCGGCGGAAATCGGCGCTCTGGATGATGTCCTTGCGGAAGGCCATGAAGTAGGACCCGACATGGAAATCATAGACCGGGTCACGCTCGAACTCGGTCAGATAGCGGTCCTTGATCTCGCGGATCGGCACCGGGGCGTCCTCGGGGATGCGGTTCTGATGCCTGGTGGAGGCCAGCCCCTTGGTCGCCTGCAACCCCCACCAGGCGCAGGCACGCGCGGCCATGGTGGCAAAGGTCTGCTCCAGCGGATGCACCAGATAACAGCTGTCATTCGCAAGGATCAGCTCGTCATATTGCTCGATCGTCTCCCAGCCGACCAGATCCCGCGCCAGGATCGAATAGGATCCGAAATCATACATCCCGTGGCGCCGGGCCCAGGCCCCCTTGACCAGCCCGTCAAGCTTGCTCAGCTCGGCTTCGTCCATCGGGCAATCGGCCAGGTAATAGATATCGGCGTGCCGGGACAGATCGCGCAGATACTCCAGCACGTTCTCATCCACGATCCCATCCGCATCATACCCCGCGAACAGGCAGATGCGCCGCGCGGCTTCGGGCAGCGGTCTGGACAGCTCCGGCAGGAACCGCACCGGCACCGGCGGGCAGGTGCGATAACCCTTCTCCGCCCCGACCCGGTTGTAATGTTTCAGGGCATTGGCCCCGGCATCGGGCGTGCCCAGAAGGTAGCTCTGCGTATACCACCAAAGGTCGAAATCCGGCCGCGGGTTGCGCAATCCGGTATGGCCGCTGGTTTCGAAATGCCAGGCCGGATTGAGGCCCGAGGCGGCGACATCCGGGTTCTGCATCAGATAAAATGTCTCATCCACCGCCAGCGGCGTGTAATCCGCAGGATCGACAACGACGAGATGGGACATGTCCGCCTCCCCGGCCTGTGCAGGCGGATCGGTCCGGGTAATCGAATGGACGAAGGCGATCTGTGTGTTCGCGTCGACCTCCGGGTTGTCGCGCAGATACCGGTTGGTGTCGAAATGCGGATTGGGTTCGCGCCCCAGCCAGGCCCCGAAGCGCAGGTAATGCTCGATCGGCTCCAGCCCGCTTTGCGCCACATCCGGATATGTCTTCAGATACCACGCCTCGTCGAACTGTCCCGAGGTTCTGATCCGCTCGGCAAGGGCTTGAATATCGGTGGGGGTTTTCATCTGCTTCGAGTGTCCGTTACTTAAAACCTTGGTCGGTCTGCTCGTCGCCGCAGGATACCAATCCATTCCAGCACCATCCGCCCCGAAAGCGGCCATACATCCGATATATTCGCGCGTATGGGCAGGCGTTTTCGGGCCTGACCCTCATATGCGCCAGGGCCCGGTTGAGCAAGCAGATCATGTGCCGCACTCCTGGCCGACCGGCCGGTTTGGGCTGGTCCCGGGGGTCCGAATTTGGCACAAGGCGGTAACAGACCCCGAGACGCCATGCGCAGCCCCGATCCCAACCCTGCCTCCACCGCCGAGCCCGCACATGCCGGATAAGGCAGACACCGTCCCGGTGACCATCCTGATGGCTGTCTATAACGGGCAGGCCTATCTGCCCGCGCAGCTCGACAGCATCGCCGCCCAGGATCATGACAACTGGCACCTGCTGATCAGCGATGACGGCTCCACCGATGACAGCCGCCGGATCGCCGGGGCGTTCGCCCGGAAAACGGCCCGCGCCACGGTGCTGAGCGGGCCGGGGCAGGGGGGCACGGCCAATTTCATGCAGCTGATCCGCAGCATGGCGGCCCATGCCCCGCCCGACAGCGGCCTCGCGTTTTCCGATCAGGATGACGTCTGGCTGCCGGAAAAACTGTCGCGCGCGGTCACGATGCTGGCGCCGCATCACGCCACGCCCGCCCTCTATTGCAGCCGCAGCTTCATCACCGATGAGGCCTTGCGCAGCCGGCGCCTGTCGGCCCCGCGGCCGCACCCGCCCGGCTTCGAGAATGCGTTGGTGCAGAATATCGCCTCGGGCAACACCATCGTGCTGAACCCGGCCGCAAGCGCCCTGATCCGGCGCGCCGCCGCCACCACGCCCGAACCGGTGGTGCATGACTGGTGGGTCTACCAGCTGATCACCGGGGCAGGCGGCGTGGTGGTGCATGACGATCGCCCGGGGCTGCTCTATCGCCAGCACGGGGTCAACCAGATCGGCGCCAATGACACCACCCGCGCCAGGGCAAAACGCATCGCGATGCTGCTCAGGGGCGATTTCCGGCAATGGAACGAGATCAATATCGCCGCCCTGCGCGCCACCGCCGGGATGCTGACAGACCGCAACCGCGCCACGCTGGAAGCCTTCGCGGCGCTGCGTCAGCAGGGGGTGCTTGGGCGGCTGGCGGCCTTGCGCAGGCTCCGCCTCTATCGCCAGAGCCTGCCCGGCACCGCCGCGCTGTGGCTCAGTGCCGTTCTGGGCAGGCTCTAGACCGCGTCACGTCCCCTCATGCGCCAGCGCCTGCGGGCGCGCCGGGTGCGTGTCCGAGGCGCGGCGCGCCAGAACCTCGTCATAGATCCGCAGATAGTTCATGGCGAGGCGGGCCATATCATAGCGTTGGGCACAGGCCTTTGCCGTTTGCGCAAATCCCGCGCGCCTGTCGGGATCGGCCATCTGCGTGATCGCCGCGCACAGGGACCGGACGAAGGCGTCATCCTCCTCGACATAGTCCAGCAAAAGCCCGGAGAGCTGATCTTCATGCCGCATCATGTGGCTGATCTCACCGATATCCGTGGCAATGACCGGCACATGCTCCTGCAGGGCCTGCACCAGGCAAAGCGGATAGGATTCCCCCTCGAACCGCGTTGGCAATATCATGCAGTCAGACAGGCGCAGGATGCCGTTTACCTCTTTCTGATACCCGACGAAATGGATGTTGGGCTGTCCCTCGGCCAGGGCGCGCGCCGGCGCGGCACTCTCGCCATCACCGACCATCAGCAGGTGGATCTTGCGCCCGTTCAGCCTTGCCGGCAACTGCCGGAACGCCTCGACGGCGATATGCCACCCCTTGCCCGGCACCGCGCGGCCCACCAGAACGAAGACCAGATCCGTCTTGCCGATCCCGAGGCTCTTGCGGGAGAACCGCGGCGCGGCAGGGTCGGGGGGCATGGCATTCGGCAGTTTCTCGAACACGGCCCCGGAGGGGACAGGGCGATGCTCGAAGAACTCCAGATTGCGCCCGGTGAGATACACCCAGTGATCCACATTGCGCAAAATCCAGTCGACAATGGCCTTGGGCGCCTCTTCGAGCCCCACATAAGAGCCATGCAGCGTGACAACATAAGGGCGCTCGATATCCGCCATATCGGCATTGGCCAAAAGCGCGTCACTGGCCGCCACATGGCTGTGGATCACCGACACGCCCGCCGCATCCAGAAAATCGGCCCGCCCGCGCATCGCCAGCTCAAGCCCGGAATAGACGGGGATTCGGGGGTCCAGCAGCGCCCTGACACCATCATTCATGTTGATGAGGTCGGTCGCCAGCATGGAGATATTGACCCCTTTGGCCAACAGGGCATTGGCCAGGTTGATCGGAAAAATCTCTCCGCCGCCCAGCTGAAAGCCCAGAAAATGAAACTGGATATGCGGCTCTGTCCGCTCGGCCGCCAACAGGGCGTCATAGTCATAAAGCGCCTCGAACGGGCCAAAAAGCCGGTCCGACGCGGTGCGCTCGTACTGGATCTTCAGCTTGTCGAGAAACTTGCGGCGCGTGGCCTCGGAAATCCCCCAGCGGGCGATCACGGCCTCAAGGATACGTATATGTTCGTCGTAATAGTATTTCTTGGTGAAATTGCTGACCGAAGTATTGCGGCCATGCTGGCGGAAATAGGACACGGCCTCGGGCTCGAACGTGATCTGGCCCATGCCCGCCAGATGCAGATATAAAAACCAGTCGCCGCAAATCCGGTAGGTCTTGGCCTGATCCCAGACCGCCGCGGGCAGCGCGACCCGGCGGAAGACACAGCCGCCCACATTGGCAATCACGTTGTTCACGCCGAACCCGCCGTTGAACCATTCCGCCGCGGGCCGGGTCAGCCTGCGCGACCAGATCCCGCTCTCGGCGCCCTCGCGATAGCCGTCCAGCCCCTCCTTGAAGCGGCCCTGTTTGTCGACGAACTGAATCCGCCCGAACGCCAGGGTCACGGAATCGTCCAGAAAGGCCGGGACAAGCTTTTCCAGAAAATCCAGCTCGCAGAAATCGTCGCTTTCGCAGATCCAGATCAGCTCGCCGGTGGCCAGGCTGACCCCTGTCTCCCATTGGCGAAAGACATTACCGGCATTGGCGTCGTTGAAGACAAGCTGCGCGTCCAGCTCCATCTCGCGCACCAGCTCGGTAATCACCTCACGGCTGTTGTCGCTGGAATGATCGTCGAGAATGATCAGCTCGATATTCCGATAGCTCTGCCCGGCAATACAGGACAGGCGGTCGCGCAGAAAAGGCGCATGGTTGTAATTCGGCACGATCACCGAAACCTTGGGCTGATAATGCGCCCGCTTGATGTCGATATGCGATCGGGTCTCGCGGTTTTCATGCCGGCCGTGGCGACAGTAATGCAGGAAGGGGATCACCCTTGCCCTTCTGATGTCCATATAGCGGTGCATGTAGAAATTGGTGGAAAACCAGTCGGAGGGATTATAGCCCAGCCGCCAGCCCAGAAGCAGGTAATGCGCGCGCGGGTCGATGTCATGCTCGGCCACTTCGGGGTAGGTTTTCAGATAATACCCGGCATCGAAAAGCTCCGAGATATCGTCAATGTCGGTTTGCGGAATAACGCTCCAGTCGATGTTCTCCAGATCGGGCTGGTCCTGTGTCTGCGCATCCCCCGGGCGCGGGATCCCGGCACGGCCTTCGGCCTGCCCATGCAAGACCCAATGCACGAACGGATTCCACCCCGAACCTGCAAGATCGGCATTCTTGGCCTGATAATACCGGACCGAAAACTCCGGCGACGGATCGCGGTTCTCTTTCCAGCCATAGGCCAGGAAATGATAGAACGGGTCGATCCCGGCCGCTTTCACATCCTCGTTCCGGTCCAGATAGAAGGCGGCGTCGAAATGCGCCTGCAACAGCTCGAACTCCGCCCGGGAGCGCTCCAGATACCACAGCACATACTCTTCTGCCGGGCCGGTCAGCTCCGGGCGCCCCTGGTTCAGCCAGTGCAGGAACGGGTTTTCCGCCTTGAAATCGACCGTTGGATTCTGCGCGATATAATTGCGGACCGAAAACGCCGGCGACGGATCGCGCCTCTCTTTCCAGCCATAGACCAGGAAATGATAAAGCGGGTCGATCCCGGCCTCTTTCACATCCTCGTTCCGGTCCAGATAGAAGGCGGCGTCGAAATGTTCCTGCAGCAGCTCGAACTCCGCCCGGGAGCGTTTCATCCAGCAAAGCACATACTCTTCGGCCGTCTCCGCCAGGGCCGGGCGCCCCTGGGTCAGCCAGTGCAGGAACGGGTTTTGGGCCGTGAAATCGACCGTTGGATTCTGCGCGACATATTTGCGGACCGAAAACGCCGGCGACGGATCGCGCCCCTCGTCGCAGCCATGGGCCAGGAAATGGCAGAGAGCGGCTTTGCCTTTCTTCCGTATTCGACAGGCATGATCAATCATATCTCGACCAAAACCGGGGCCAAGGTCTCAGAAGGGTCTTACGGGGTGTCCTTTTCCACCCCGGCCTGGGTCCTGCACCAGGTCGCCACCGTCCCGGAGCTGACGGTACAGGGATATTCCGAAGGCGGATGGGGCAAGAACCACGATATTGTCTGCGTGACCAAACCGAGCGATTTGCGCATCGTCTGACCTCGGGCCGGGCAGCCTGATTAACATAACATTGATTACGCGCGTGCCACCGCAGTGCCGCCGCAAGGCCAGGATATCCCCCGCCCGCAGGAGCGGACGGGGAAGGTTACAGAGCTATTTCGCCGTCGCCTTCTGGATCGGGAACTCAAGCTTCAGGGTCGCGCCCCAGACATCCAGACTGCCGCGCCCGATCCCGTCATAGGAGCCGCCAAGGCTGACGCTGGCGCCATTGCGGAGCCGGAAATCGACCCCCGCCTGCACCCGTCCGCGCCAGCCATCGGTCACCGCCGTATCGGGGTTGGTCACGGTCACGCCCTTGGTGTCGCCGAAATTGTAGATCGCATCGAGGCTGACATAGGGCATGTAATCCATCCCGTCCCTGGTCTGGAACTGCCCCGAGACGGTCGGCCCGATCTTGATCTGCCCCAGCGACACGACCTGGCTCGGGATCACCACGCCGACACTGTCCACATAGGAAAACTGCTTTTCCTCGAAATAGCTCAGGCTGGCCCCGGGCTGGATCATCCAGTTGCCCTGCTGGAACTCGCCGGTGATCCCGGCCATGGCCATCCAGCGCTCGGTCGAGAACTCATCCGTGTAGGTGTTGAACGGGCTGATATCGTTCTGCGACGTGCCCGCCGCGATGCGCCCGTCGAAATACAGGTTCGGCCCGATCCGCGCGGTCACATAGGGCCCGGCCATCCAGCCGGTGCCGCTGACCGAAGAGCTGAGCGCGGCCGAGCTGTCATCCATGTCGTCGACCTGCACCAGCGCGCCGACCAGGATATCGGGCGTCAGCAGGTAATCCGCCCCGAAATAGGCGATGGCGAAATGCCCGCTATCGGGACCGGCATTGAACTCCTTGTACTGCGCCTCGAACCAGGCATCCCAGCGGTAGTTCGGGATATGCCGGATGCCGCGCTGATCGCCATGGGCCAGCGCCAGGGACGCCGCCGCTTCGCGCATCTGCAGGAAGGAGGTGGACAGCGTATAGCTGTCCGAGGCGGTCGAGATCTGCGCCGTGAACGGCAGGAAGGCATTCAGATCGCCATTGGCAAAGCTGAGCGGCGTCGACCCGCCCACGCCGCGCTTGAGCCGGTTGAAGCGGCGCGCATTGCTGGGCTCGCTCGACAGGATCAGGTCGGCCCGTTTGGTCAGGAACCGGTTGATCGTGTCCACCGTCTTCTGCCGCGAAGAGATCGAGGTGAAGGTACAGGTCACCGCCTCCAGCGGGTCGATATTGATCGTCAGCCTGCGCTCCCGCGGCTGTCCGACACTGTCGTCATCGCTACAGGTGATCGCGGTGTTGCCGACCCCGTCCGGCGTGGATTGCAGCACCACATGCGTGCCCACCGGCACCGTCAGCGGCCCGCTGCTGCCGGTGCCGCCCGCGGTGTTGATCGTGAAATTCAGCCCCGCCGAGGCCGAGCTGAACGTATAGGCCCCGTCGGTATCGGTGTTCTGCACGATGGTCAGCGTGCCGGTGGTGGCCCGCTCGACCGTCAGCGTGGCGCTGGCCGCGGCCGAGGTGCCAAGCGAGGAGCTCACCGTCTCGGTGCTGTTGGGATAGTCGCCCACCACGCCCGAGATCACCGTCACCGAAACCGTGCAGGAGCCCCCTGCCGCCACCGTGCCGCCGGTCAGCGACACCGAACTGCCGCCATCTGCGGCACTCAGGCTGCCGCCACAGCTATTGGCCGGGCTGGCCGGGCTGGCGAGGGTCACATCCGCGGGCAGCGTATCCGTCAGGGTGACATCGCCGGCCGCGATCTGGGCCGCGTTGGTCAGCGTATAGCTCAGCACCGACGTGTTGAACTGCTCGATCGTGCCGGGCGCGAAGCTCATGCTCGCCGTCAGCGGCAGGGCATTGACCGTCAGCCGGTCGCTCGCCGCCGCCGCATCGCCCAGCGAGGTGCTGAGCGGGCTGGTGACATTGTCGAACGCCCCGGCGACCAGGCCCTGGATGCCCACGCTGATCGTACAGCTGGCCCCGGCGGCCACCTCGCCCGAGGCCAGGCTCAGGCTGGCCGTGCCGGGCGTGGCCGTCACCGTCCCGCCGCAACTGTTGGACACCGCGGCGGGGCTGGCCACCACCAGGCCCGCGGGCAGCGGATCGTCAAAGGCAAGCCCCGTCGCCTCGATCGCATTCGCCGCATTGTCGATGGTAAAGCTCAGGGTGCTGATCTCGCCCTGGCTGATCACATCCGGGGCAAAGACCTTGGCAAAGCCGGGCACCGCCGCGGCGGTGATGTTAAGCGTCGCACTGGCCGGGGCCGCATCGGGCAAACTCGAGGACAGCACGCTGGTGGTATTGGTGATCGACGGGCCGGCAGCAGTGGCGCGCACATCCACTTCGATCAGACAGGTGCCATCGGCCGGGGCCGACCCGCCTGTCAGGCTCACATCCGCCGCCCCGGGCACGGCGGTGAACGTGCCGCCGCAGCCATTGCTGAGATTGGCCGGATCGGCCACTTCAAGCCCGGCCGGGAACGGGTCGGTAAAGGCCAGATCCGCCGCCGCAAGCGCATTGGCGCTGTTGTCGACGGTAAAGCTCATCGTGGTGATCTCGCCCTGGTCCAGCGTATCCGGCGCAAAGGCCTTGGTGAACACAGGCGCCCCCGCCGCCGTGCTGGTCAGCGTCGCGCTGGCCGCCGGCGCCGTGGGCAGGTTGGCCGAGGTCAGCGCACTGGTGGTGTTGACAAGCGGCCCGGAGCCCGCAGCCAGAACATCCACCTCGATGACACAGCTGGCGCCCGCGCCCACCGTGCCGCCCGTCAGGCTCAGATCCGTCGCTCCGGGCAGGGCGGTGACGGTGCCGCCACAGCTGTTGTTGCGATTGGCCGGGTCGGCCACTTCAAGCCCGGCCGGGAAGACATCGGTAAAGGCCAGATCCACCGCCGCGATCCCGTTGGCGGCATTGTCGATGGTAAAGCGCATCCGGCTCACTTCGCCCTGGCGCAGCGCATCCGGGGTAAAGACCTTGGCAAAGCCCGGCGCGAAGACCGGGTTTACCACCAGGCTGGCCGTGGCCGCGGGCGCCAGGGTAAGACCCTGCGAACTCAGCGCCGAGCTGGTATTGGGATAACTGCCCCCTGCCGTGCCAAGCGGCACCCGCACCCCCACATTCAGCACACAGCTCGCCCCGGCGGCCACGCTGCCGCCGCTGAAGGCAAGAAACCCGGTCCCGGCCCCATTGGCCGTGCCGCCACAGCTGTTGCCGGTCACACCGGTCATGACGGCCCCGCTCAGCATCGCGTCGAAATCATCGGTGAAGCTCAGATCGCTGAGCGCCGCCGCGCTGGCGCTGTTGTCGATGGTAAAGCTCAGGCTGGCCACTTCCCCGGGGAAGACCGACCCGGCAAACGCCTTGGAGAATTTTGGCGCATCGGTGGCGATAACCTGCAGGCTGGCTGTGGCCGTCGGGCCGGTGATGGCCAGCCCGCCAACCGTGCCTGACAGATCGCTGACCGTGTTGGTATAGCTGCCCGGCGCCGCACCGGACGGCGGCTGAACCAAAAACCGATGCGTACAGGATTGCCCGGCAGGCAGGTTGCTGATGGTCACCGTCAGGTTTGATGTGCCCGACCCCGCCACAAACACGCCGCCGCTGCACCCGACAAACCCGTTGCCCCCCGCTATTGTCCCCGGCAGCATCGCGTTCAGATCATCGGTATATGTCGCCGTGGTCAGCACAGAGCCGGTCGGATTGGTCACGGTGATTTCCATCGCCGCAAGCGCACCTGCCTTGGCCACGGGATCGATAAAGGTCTTGGTGATTTCCAGCTGGGATTCTTCAACCACCAATGCAGCATTGGCCGGGTCGCCAATCGTCGCATTGCCGTTCACCGTGGCCGTCACGGAGCTGGTGGTGTTGCCATAGCTCCCGCTGGCCGCCCCGGCGGGGATCAGCACCGACACGTCAAAGACACAAGGCGGCGCCCCGGCCGCAACCTCGCCCCCGGTGAAGGTCAGGAAATTCGTGCCCGAGATCGAACTGCCCGCCCCGCAGGGGGCCGCGGGCAAGGGTCCGGTGGCCGCCAGACCGGGCAGATTGGCATCCAGATCGTCGGTGAAGAAAATGCCGGTGGCATCGCTGGTCGCGTTGGGATTGGTGAGGGTAAAGCGCAGCGTCGCGGTCTCGCCGGGCAGGAACGGTCCGCCGATGAATGCCTTGCTCAGGGTCACCGGCTGATCATCCGCGCCCAGAACCCTGAGCGTGGCCTGGGCCGGCTCGTCGCCTATACCCGCGTCGCCCGTCAGCGCGCTGGTGGTGTTGAGATAATCGCCGGTGGCGGCCCCCGCCGGGATCGACACCCCGACCGTGATCGTGCAGGTCCCGCCTGCCGGAACCGTCGCATTGCTGATCGAAAAGGCCGAGGCCGGTATGGGCCCGGGCGCCAGGCTGCTGCAGCCGCTGGCGCTCTGGCTGACCGCCTGTGCGCCGCTCAGCATCGCATCCAGATCATCGCTGAAGGCCAGCCCGGTCGCATCCACAGCCCCTTCGGTGTTGTCGATGGTAAAGACCAGCGTTGCGGTGTCCCCGGCATTGACCGGGCTGTTGGTGAAGACCTTGCTGAGCTTCAGGTTCACCCCGCCATTCACCGTCAGGCTGTCACTGGCCGCCGGGCCGACAACCGGCGCGCCTCCCACTGTGCCGGTGATCGTGCTGGTGGTGTTGGGATAGATGCCGCCGGGCGTGTTGGCCGGGGTGGAGATCACCGCATTGAAGCTGCAACTGCCGCCGGGGGCCAGGCTGCCGCCTGTCATGAACAATAGGGTCTCTCCGCCACTCGTGATGCCAAACGCCTGTGAGCTGCCCCCGCAGAACCCCGGCGCGACCACGCCGGTCAGCGTCGCCCCGGACAGGAACTGACTCAGATTGTCGGTGAAACTCAGGTCGGTCATGGTCTCGGTGGCCGAGGGGTTGGTGATGGTGAACGCAATCGTCGTATTCTGACCGGCCGTGATCGACGAGGTCAGGAAACTCTTGGTCAGGGCCGGAATGGCGCTTTCCACAAACAGCGTGTCCGAGGCCGCCACCCCGCTGGCCGCCGCCCCGTCAATCGTGCCGGTCACGGTCGAGGTGGTGTTGACATAGCCGCCATCCGCCGCCCCGCCGGGAATGCTGACCGGAATGCGGATGGTACAGCTCGCGCCCGCCGCGATCGTGCCGCCCGAATAGCTGAACGTGCCGGTGCCGCCGCCCGACCCGCCGCAGGAGTTGAACGTGGCCATGCCGGCAAATGTGGCCCCTGACAGCATCGCATCCAGATCGTCGCTGAACGCCACGCCCGTGGCCGCAAAATTCCGGTCATTGTTCTGCAGGGTAAACTCCAGCGTCGCGGTTGCGCCCGGGGCCACCGGATCATCAGTGAATTGCTTGGTGATCTGCAGTTGGTCGCCGCCCGTGACCTCCAGCGTGGCACTGGCCGCGCCGCTGTTCTGGATGGGGAACGTCCCCGAGGTCAGATCCCCCGTGACACTGTCGAACACGCCCACCCCGGTGCCGGTGACATCGACGCTGACCGTACAGCTGGCCCCCGCCGCCACCGTGGCATTGCCGCTAAAGACCGGGCCATAGCTGATCACCGATCCGCCCACCGGGGCCGAAATCGCGCCCCCACCACAGGTGGTCGAGGCATTGGCCGGGCTGGCCACCGCCACGCCCCCCGGCAGGGTGTGCTCGAAATCCAGATTGAACACCTGGTTCGCGTTGGCCGTATTGTCAATCGTGTAGGTCAGGGTGCTGCGCCCGCCCAGAGGGATGCTTGCCGGCGCGAAGCTCTTGGAGAAACCCGGCCGGTCGGACGCCACCGTCAGATCATCCGTCGCGCTGCCGGAATTGCCCGCGCTGGAGCTCAGATTGCCCGACACATTGCTATAGGTGCCCACCGTGGAGGCGGTGACATTGACCGAGACCGTGCAGCTCGCGTTGCCCGCAACCGCGCCGCCGGAATAACTGATCGTGGTGCCGCCCGCAGGCGCGCTCAGCACCCCATCGGTGCAGGTGGTCGAGGCATTGGGCGCCGGGGAGATGGTCATCGCCCCGGGGGCCGGGGGCAGGATATCGGTGAAGGCCAGATCGGTGACCGGGCTGGCCGTGTTATTGGTGATGGTAAAGATCAGGGTCGAGGTGCCGCCCGGCCCGATCGTGTCGGGAGAAAACACCTTGGAGAAGCTGACGGCGCTCTGGGCCTCGGCGGGCTTGGACATCGCCAGCATGCAAACGCCCAGAAAAACGGCACAGATCGCGCGCAAAAACATTGTCATCCCCAGTCCCCTGATTATTCATTGGTCGAAATCACACACATGGGGCGCCCCGAGAGTGGTTTTATAAGTCGCGCCGCAGGCTACTCACCAATATCCCGACCATAGACACGAGGAGCGCGCCGCAACAAGCACGCATATCGGCTTTGATTCAGAAATCTTGACCTTAGGGTAATTTAGCCCGCCACCACCGCCTGCAGATCGAAGATCGGCAAGAGCACCGCCAGCACGATCACCAGCACCATCGCCCCCACCACGATCATCAAAAGCGGCTCCAGCAGGGCCGCGATGCGCTTGCGCTCGGTCGACAGCCCGTTCTCGGTCAGCATCGCGGCGCGCTCGGTCATCCGCGCCAGCCGCGCCGAGGCTTCGCCCGCGCTGATCAGCTGCCGCGCCACCGGCGGGATCGGGCTGAGGTTCTGCAAGGCCTGGCTCAGGCTTTCGCCGGTCTGCACCGCTTGCGTCACGGCCTCCGCCTCGGCGCGGAACAGGTCGATATCCATCACCTCGGCCGCCGAGCCGCAGGCATTGACCACCGGCTGCCGCGAGGCCAGCACCAGCGCCAGCGTGCGCAGATATTGCACGCTCGCCCCCAGCCGCATCAGCCGGCCGATCAGCGGCAGGCGCAGCCCCAGCCGGTACCGCGCCTGACGCAGCGATGGCACGATCCGGGTCAGCACCCCCAGCACCACAAGCCCCGCCAGCACCGCGCCAATGAGCCACAGATTGGCCCCGATCCAGCCGCTGACCGCCAGCATCCGCTGGGTCAGCACCGGCAGGGGGCGGCCGGAAAGCTCGAACATCGCCACGATCTCGGGCGCCACATTGACCATCAATATGGTGCAGACCAGCAAGGACACCGCCGCCACGAAGCCCGGATAGATCAGCGCCGTGGAAATCTGCGCCTTGTCGGTGCCGACACTTTCCAGATGATCGGCAAGCTCGGTAAAGACCTGTGCGGCATCGCCCGCCGTCTCGCCCGACCGGACCGAGGCGATGTAATAACGCGGAAACCCCGCGCCGCTGCGATCCAGCGCCTCCGACAAAGGCGCGCCATCCATCAGCGCCGCCTGCGCGCTGGCCGCCACCCGGTCGAGCGCCGGGCTGCCGCCCGCGCGCACCGCGTCCAAAGCGGCCTCGGCGGGCATATCGGCCGAAAGCAGCACCGCGAGCTGCCGGGTCATCACCGCCTGCAATTCCGGGCTGAGCCGCGCGCGGGAAAACCCCCCGGCCCCGGCCCGGCGCGCCCGCGTCACCAGTTCGGACGGGTAAAGCCCCTGCGCCTGCAGCTTCTGGGCGGCGTGGCTCTCGGTCTCGGCCACCACGGTGCCGGTCTTGCGGCGGCCGGCATCGGTATAGGCGGTGTAGGTATAGGCTTTCACGCCACATCCCCCACCACGCGCAGCGCCTCGGCGAGGCTGGTGCGCCCGGCGGCCACCTCCGCCAGCGATTGCCCAAAGAGCGTCTCGGACTCGGACACGGCCAGGCTCTTCATCTCCGCCTCGGTGGCGCCGCGGTCGATCGCCTCGCGCAGGGCCTCGCCCACCTCGACCATCTCGAAAATGCCCACCCGGCCGGCATAGCCCGACCCGTTGCAGGCGGGGCAGCCCACCGCGTCGCGGATCTCGTGCGGCACCGGCAGCCCGTGACGGCGGTAATGCGCGGCCTCGGCCGCGTCTGGCGGATGCGCCCGGCTGCACTCGGGGCAGAGCCTGCGCAACAGCCGCTGCGCAATCACGCCGCGCAATGTGGCGGCAATCAGGAAATTGTCGAGGCCGAGATCGCGCAGGCGCACCACCGCCCCCACCGATCCATTGGCATGCAGCGACGAAAACACCAGATGGCCCGTCAGGGCGGCCTGGGCCGCCACGCTCGCGGTCTCGGGGTCGCGGATCTCGCCCACCAGGATCACATCCGGGTCCTGGCGCAGCGTCGCGCGCAGACCCGCGGCAAAGGTCATGCCGATCTCGGCATTGATCTGGGACTGGCTGATGCCCGCCAGGTCATATTCGATCGGGTCCTCGACCGTGACGATATTACGCTCGTCCTGGTTGGCCAGATTCAGCAGGGAATAGAGCGTCGTCGTTTTCCCTGACCCGGTCGGCCCGGTGGCCAGGATGATCCCGTTGGGCAGGGCCGACATGCGCGCAAGCTGTGCCTCCTGCGCGTCGCTCAGGCCCAGATCCTTCAGCGGCATCAGCCCGGTCGAGCGGTCGAGGATCCTGAGCACGATGCGTTCGCCGTAATTGCCTGGCAGGGAACTGACCCGCGTGTCAATCAGCCGACCGCCAAGGCGCAGCGGAATGCGCCCGTCCTGCGGCAGGCGGGTCTCGGCGATATCCAGCCCCGCCATCACCTTGAGGCGGCTGATCACCCGCCGCACCGGCACGTCATTGCGGTCCATCACCGATTGCAGGAACCCGTCGATGCGCATCCGCACGCGCAGGCCCCCCTCGTAAGGTTCCACATGCAGATCCGACGCGCCCGAACTGACGGCCCGGCGCAAAAGCTGATGCACCAGCCGGATCACCGGCGCGTCGCCGCTATCCTCCAGCAGATCGCGCTGTGCGGCGGGGCCGCCCATGTCTTCCAGATCGAAGCTCGGTTCGGCCTCCTCGCCCTCCTCGCCGCCGCCATCGCCCTCGTAGAATTGCGACAGCGCGGTCTCGAACCCGGCGCGGCTCTGCTCGACCAGCTCCAGCACCCGCGGGCCCGCGCGGCGCTGCGCCTCGCGCAGCCCGTCCGCCGTGGCCTCGGGCCCCACGACCAGCCGCGCGCCATCCAGCAGCACCTGCGTATCGCGGGCAAAGGCGAAGGGCAGGCGCAGACCCGAGCGCGCGGGCGGCTCAGCTGCCGCCGAAGCGGAGCCTTGTGGGGAGCGGCGGGAAGTTTCTCGATTGCGCGACATCATCAACAAATCCGGCATCAAAGGGCTGGTTCAGGTCAGCCCCGTCAAAGGGCAGCCCGCCCCCGGGGGAGCGAGGGAAGTGTCCCTCATCCAGGGGTTCAATTGCAAGACTTGCCGCTTTCGCCTCGCGCGCCAGCGCCTTGGTCAGCCGCTTGGCCTCTTCTTCCGAATTCACCACCTTGGGCCGCAGAAGCACCAGCAGCACACGCTGGTTCTTGCCCGCGTTCTTGCCCCGGAACAGCCCGCCCAGCAGCGGCAGCTTCGACAGGCCCGGCACTTCCTGCTTGGCCGAACCCGAGCCGTTTTCCAGAAGGCCGCCCAGCATCACCACATTGCCGTCGCGCACCAGCACCGTGGTGGAAAGCGAGCGTTTCGAGGTGATCTCGCCCCCGGTCGAGGCGGTGTTGCGCGTCAGGTTCGACACTTCCTGCTTGATCACCATCTTCACCGTCTTGTCGGCGTTGATCTGTGGCGTGACGTTCAGCGTCAGGCCCACATCCTGCCGCTCGATGGTCTGGAACGGGTTTTCCGGGATCGCGTCATCGCCCACGGTCGAGAACGAGCCCGTGACGAAGGGCACGTTCTGCGCCACGACGATCTCGGCCTCCTGGTTGTTGAGCGTCATGATCGAGGGCGTCGACAGAAGCTTCGTCGTCTGGCTCGACGCCACCGCACTCAGAAAGCCCGCCAGGCCATTATCGCCCGTGGGCTGGCCCGCGATGATCCCGCCGGAGCCTGCGTCGATATTGCTCCCCGAGGACACGCTGGACACCAGATTGGTCAGGCTCGGCCGCCCTTCGAGCGAAAACTGCGCCCCGCCCACCACGGCCGAATTGACGATCGCGCCGAACTGCACCGAGAGATCCGAGAAGGTCTCGACCGACATCTCGAAGATCACCGCCTCGACCAGCACCTGGGACGGCCGGCGATCAAGATAGCGCACCATGGCGATGATATCGTCCATCTGCTCCTGCGGGGCGGTGATCAGAAGCGTGTTGGTCTGCGGCTCGGGCACGATGCGGATCTCGCCTTGCTGCTGGCCCTCCTGGGTCTGGTTCTGCAAGGAGCGCAGCACCACATCGGCCATGGCCGACGCCTCGGCATAGTTCAGCCCGATCGCATGGCTCACCGTGTTGGTCTGCTGGGTATCGAGCCGGGCCGCCAATGTGCGCACCTGGTTGCGCAGGCTTTCGGGGCCGGAAATCAGCAGCGCATTGGACCGCCGGTCTGCGGTCACAGACGCGCCTTCGGGGATGATGTTCATCGCCTGGATCACCTGGAGAACCTCGGGCGCGTTGGCATTGCGCAGCCGCAAAATTTCCACCGGGGCCTCCTGCGGCTGATCCAGCCTGCGGATAAGCGCCTCGATCCGGGCCTGGTTCTGGCCTCTGTCCGACAGGATCAAGAGGTTCGAGCCCGCCACCGGGGTCAGCACCGCCTCCGACGGCAGCAGGGGCCGCACCACCTCGATCACCTCCTGCAGCGGGATATGGCGCACCTTGATCACCCGGGTCTCATAGCCCACCCCCGGCCCGCCGCTTGACAGCTCGCGCGCGGTGCTCAACGGCACGATCCGGTCCGAGCCCACGCCCTGCACGATGGTCAGCCGGTTGAGCTCCAGCACGCTCAGGAACACCTCGAAAAGCTCGTCCGGCGTCATGTCGCCCGGGGCCAGCACCGTCACCGTGCCGCGCACATTGGGGTCCAGCACATAGGACCGGCCCGTGGCCTCCGACACGATCTGCACGAAACTGCGCAGATCGGCATCGCGCAGGTTGATCTCGACCTGCGCGCGTGCCGGGGCGGGGCCCAGCATCGCCAGCCCCAGAACAAGGATCAGGACGGCCCACGCCGCCCGCAACCGCATCACATATGCCATAACCTGCTCTCTGCCTCATCGCCCCTGCCCGCCCCGGTTTTTCCGGCATGTCACGGCAAGGGTATTCCTCGCAGGTCAGTCTAGACGATTTCTTTTGAAAAGGCACCTGTCATTGCACATGCGCCGATTTTTGCCGTTTCAGGCGGCTTTTCGGACTCACTCCGCCGCCGCCGCGGGCTTGTCCTCGGGAAAGCCCAGCAGCCCCGGATCGGCCCCTTCGACCCCGGCCCAGAGGCCGCGCTCGTCGATCTTCGAGATCACCATGCCCGGGGCCAGTTCGTCGCCCACGCGCAGCACCTCGTTGCCGGTGGGGTGGCTGACCATCGCCCAGACCTGCCCCTCGGCGCGCACCACGCCCTTGAGCGTATAGCCCAACGCGTCGATCGGCGGGGCCTTGGGGGCGGGCGGCTCGGGCTCGGCCTCTTCGGTCTGGGGCGGCAGGGGCGGCATTTTCTCACCGAAAAGCAGCGGCCACTGGCGGGTGGGCCGCGCACTGGCGGGCGGTTGCGGCTCTTCCTCGCGCGCCTCTCCCGGCGCACGCGGGGCCACCGGCGCATAGCTCACCTGCCATTCCTGCCAGAAGACCTGCCCGGCCCAGCCCGCCGCGGCGAGCGAGATCAGCAGGGCAACCAGGGCCAGAATGCGCATGAGTGTCCTTCCTCGGCAACAGGGCCGCGCCCAATGTATCGGCGCGATAGACGCAAATTTGCGCCCATGATACACTGGCAGGCAAAAGATAAAAACAAAGATGAGCAGGTTCATGACAGCACGATCCCTGGCCCGGGCCGGTTTGGTCGGCCTTTGCCTTGCCGCCCTTGTCAGCTGTGACGAAGGCACCGGCATTGGCGAGAAGAATTTCCAGAAGCAATATGGCATCGCCCGCGACGCGCTGGAGCGGGGCCGCTACACGCAGGCCGCCCAGGCCTATGCGCAGCTCATCCCCAAGGCCGGGCCGCTCGCGCCGCGTCTGAAGCTGGAATATGCCCATACCCAGCTGCGCGCCGGTCATTATGACAAGGCCTCGCAACTGGCCCAGGCGCTGGCGCAAAGCGATGACAAGACGCTGCGCTCCGCCGCCCTGGCCGTCTATGGCACCGCCGAGCACGAGCTGGGCGCCGCCGCCCTGCAAAACGGCGACCAGACGACAGGCAAACGCCACCTGAAAGCGGCGCAATCGGCCCTGGGCGAGATGCTCAAGGCCCATCCCGAGATGGACCCGCTGGGCGCCATGGCCGGGCGCAAGGCCAGTATCGACGTGCGGCTGAAATCGCTCTGAGGGAATAGCCAGCTACTACTTCTAGCCCATCCCTTCTTACTTTGGTTTTATATTACGAGGAAATTTGGCGTGCCCCCTTCGGGTGGTCCGGTTTAATTGTTAGTGCATCGTGGGCCTCTGGTCCATTGGAACGATGCTTTTGGGCGCGGGTGGGCGGTAACCCAATGCGCTGTGGGGTCTGACCGTGTTGTAGTGGACGCGCCATTGCTCGATCAGGATTTGAGCCTCGCGTAAGGTATAGAAGATTTCGCCGTTGAGTAGCTCGTCGCGGAAACGGGCGTTGAAGCTTTCGCAATATCCATTCTCCCAAGGCGACCCTGGTTCGATGTAGGCCGTTTTTGCTCCGACGGCGGCGATCCAGTCTCGCACCTTCTGAGCGATAAATTCTGGTCCGTTGTCGGATCTTATCCACTCCGGCGGGCCACGCAGGATGAACAGGTCGGTCAGTGCATCCAGCACATCGGTTGAGTTGAGTTTGCGATCGACGCGGATCATCAGCGCCTCCCTGGTGTATTCGTCGATGATGTTGAGCGTTCGATAGACGCGCCCATCAGCGGTTCGATCCTGCACGAAGTCATAGGACCAAACGTGGTTCGGTCGTTCGGGCCTGAGACGCACGCATGATCCGTCGTTCAGCCAAAGCCGCCCTTTCTTCTTCTGTTTCTGTGGAACCTTCAGCCCTTCACGCCGCCATATCCGTTCAACCCGCTTATGATTCACACACCACCCAGCGTTGTTCAGCAAACCAGTGACCATGCGATACCCATAGCGCCCGTACTGGTCGGCCAGCTCAATGATGTCGTCGGTCAATCGCGCTTCATCAGCACGGCCTTGGGGGACCTTGCGCTGCGTCGATCGATGCTGCCCAAGTGCGCGGCAGGCGCGGCGTTCAGACACGCCAAGCTCCTGCCGCACATGGTCGACGCATTTCCGGCGACGCGAAGGGCTCAGAAGTTTCCCTTTGCGGCTTCCGTCAGGATGAGCTTATCCAAGGTCAAATCGGACACCGCTCGACGCAGCCTTTGGTTCTCTTTCTCCAGCTCTTTCAGACGGGCAAGCTGAGACCGCTGCATCCCGCCATAGAGCTTTCGCCATCGATAGAACGTCTGTTGCGTCACGCCGATTTGGCGCACTGCCTCGACAATCGTCGCGCCTTGCCCCTGCAGAACTTCAACCTGTCGAAGCTTCGAAACAATCTCTTCGGGCTTCTCTCGTTTTCCAGCCATCGCTGATCCTCCAATTTGCGGGATAATCTATCCCAGTTGGTGGACCACTTTCAGGGGGCTACTCCAGTGCTAGCATTGATGTGCGAGTGCGCTGCGTGAAAGGTATCTTGGTCTCCGCCAAGCTCTTCCTGAATAGGCAGGTGTACATCTAGAAACAGAAACTCTCCGCGTTTTAATTCCGATGGCGCGTTGAGTTCAGAGGTTTCCATTGAGCCTAGTGGCGCACTCGCACCTTCCGCTCTATAAATTTTGTACAAAACAGGGGGTCATTTTGTACGTTTTGTACGGTCGCCCGCTTTACCCTTTGGTCAGGATCGGACCCCTCACTCCGCCGCCACCGGCACCAGGGTCAGCCGTGCCTCGACAAAGGCGGGGCGCTCTGCCCGGTCGATCCTGAGCGCGGTGATCCGGTAGCCCCAGGCCGGGTCCTCGCGGTCCATCCAGCGCATCAGCGCGGTAAACTCCACCTCGTCGAAGCGCAGGGCAACCTCCCCGCCGCCGCGGGTCTCCAGCGCGCTCAGGAACGGGCGCAGATTGCGCGAAATCAGGCTCTGTTCCAGCGCGGATGCCCCGATTGCGGGCGGGATCTCGGCCGCGGTCAGGGGGCTGGCAAGGCGGGATTTCTCGACCTGCCGGTCGGCCACCCAGGCCTCCAGCGCGCGCGCCTCGGCCAACCGCGCCTCGGCCGCCTGGCGCTCTTCCTGCAGGGGCCAGAGCCAGCCCAGCACCAGCGCCAGCGGCAGCACCACAAGCACCAGCAGCCCCAGAAGCCAGCGTTCGCGCGGCGCAAGCCGCTGCAGAAGGTCGATCAGCCGCTCGCTCATCCGCCCTCCCCCTCCTCGCCCGACGGCCCGGCGATGCGCAGCTCGGTGCGCACCCCGTCATTGGCCTCGCTGACCCGGCTTTCGACCACGGTGACACGCAGCCCCGCCTCGCCCAGAGCGGCGGCCAGATCGTCGGCGGCGGCGAAATTTTCCACGCGCACCAGCGCTCTGAGCCCCTCTTCGGCGCTGTAATCCATGTAATCCGGCACCGCCCCCTGTGCGGTCATCACATCGGCCGACAGCCCGATCAGATCAAGCGGCGAGGCCTCCTGCCCCGCCCCGGTGGCCGCCACGCGCGCCTCGGCCAGCGCACGGCCGACCTGGCTGCGGATATCCAACACCGGCCCGGAGGGGACGAAATCGGCGCGCACCATCTCCAGCGTCGCCTTGCGGTATTGCGCCGTCTGTTCCTCCAGCCCGGTCATCGCCAGCATCTGCGCGCCCGCCCAGAGACCGGCCGCCACCGCGCCCACCAGAAGCGGCCAGCGCCAGGGCAGCACCGCCGCCTTGAGCGCCGCCCGCGCCGCCCGCGGGTCGCGGCGCAGATCAAACCCCGCCTCGCCATGGGCCAGCACCCGGGGCGGATCGAGCTTGAGCGCCTTCAGCGCCTCGGGGGCCGCCTCGCGCAGAAACGCGATGTCATACCCCTCGAAAACAGTCTCTAACTCGGGCCGAAGCGACCCTGGCGCATAGATCGCACGCGGCGCGGGGCCCCGCGCCAGCGCATCGCGCAAGAGCCGCGCGGCCACCGGCAACGACGCGCTGAACCCGTCCTCGGGCCCAAGCCGGGCCAGCACCGTCTCACCCGCGCAGGCCAGGGTCCAGACCCCGGCCGAGACGGGCAGCGCCAGGTAATCGGGCAGCACCGCGCGGCAGTGCGGCCCGGCCATCTTGCGCCAGCGCGCCACCGCCGCGCGGTCGGCCACCAGCACGCGGGTCCAGTCCTGTTCTTTCCCCGGGATATGGAAAGGGCGGATCTCGACGATGTCGCGCCCACCGGCCAGCGCATCGCGCATCTGCCGTTCGGCCACCTGTTCGCGGGCATGCCCGCGCAGGGCCGCAGGCAGGCTGACCACCATCAGCGGCACCTCGGCCCCGGGCACCAGCCCCACCTGACGCGCCTTCAGCACCGGCGCGCCCTCGGCAAGATAGACGAACCCGTCCGGGAAAAGCCCGCCCACCGTCTCGTCCGTTCTGATCTCGCCGGTTGCGTTCACGCCGCTGTCTCTATCCTCACCATTTGTCCAGACGATAAGCGACCTTGGCCCCTTCAGGAAGCGGGAAGCGCCGGAGCACCGCAAGACGTGTGGCCTCTCGGCCCTCCAGCCGGGCCGTTATCTCTACCTCGAACCAGTCCGAGGCAACGCCGATCCGCTCGCGGTCAAGCGCGGCGGCCTGCTCGGCCCCCAGCGTTTCGACCATGCGGGCGATGAAATCATCGACCGACAGGAAAGGCTCGGTCCGGCGCTGACTGAACAGCGCATCGAGCGCGGCAACATTCACCCCGGGCAGGAAGCTGGCAAGCACCTGCGGCGAGGTGGTGTTGACATTCAGCCGGCTGCCGCCGGGCAGCACCGTGACATGCGGGCTCAGCCGCGCCAGATCGCGCGAAGGGATCGACAGCTGATCGAGCATCAGCGCCACGCCGCCGGGCGGGTCCTCGGCCACGCCGGTCGCGCGGACCGAGCGGATCTGCGAAGACCCGCCCGGAGCAAGCTGCGCCACGATCATGTCGCCCACGCGCGGCGCCACGCCAAGCTGCAGAAGCAGCCGGTCAAAGGCGTCGCGGCTCGCCTCGTCCTCGGGATTGGCCAGCCAGTTGAGGTTGAAGGCGCCCTGCAGATCGCGCATCCGCCCGGCCACGCGGCCCCGCTCCAGCGGCAGGTCATTGTCGTCGCGCGCCCAGGCCTCGCGCAGATGATCCGCCCCGCCGGGATCGGCCGTAAGCATCGCCCGCGCCAGGGCCTCATAGGCATCGAGATTGAGTTCGAGCTGCACCGCCTGGCTCGTAGCCAGCACCTGCAGGCGCCCGTCCTCGGCGCGGCTCAGCAACGCCAGCGCCACGACCGACAGGGCCGCCACCATGACCAGCGCATTGACCAGCACGAAACCGCGCGTCGCGGGGCGGGCCCGTCTCATTGCAGATACTCCAGCAGCACGATCTCGCCATAAGGCGCGGTCTGCAGCGTGATCTCGACCGCCGTCGGCAGGGCACTGGAATAGAATTCGGGCGCGCTGCTGGCGCTGTCTTTATCGCCCGAGCCCTCCGCCCCGGCGCTGGAAACGCTCCCGAGACCGCCGGGCGGGCGCAGACCGCCGACCCAGCCATGCCCCACCCAGAAGCTGCGCAGGCTCATCCCCGTCACCCCGTCCAGCACCGGCACCTCGGGGCCCTGCTGGGTGTCGCTGACCGGGTAGAGGGTAGGCCAGGCGGTGCGGGTCAGCCGCTGTGCCGAGGGATCAAAGCGCCAGTCCACGCGTTGCCGCGGGCTGGCATCGACCCGGCCCTGCGCCAGGCGCAGCCCCGGCTGACCGCCCAGCGACAGCGAAAAACCCTGCGCACCTCGCATCTCGCGCAGCGCCGAGGCCGGGCGCGCCTGGCCCGGCGGAAAGAAGACCATCGGCAGGGCCGCCGAGAGATCGTTGCGCAAAAGCGCCAGCCCCCGGCCCAGATCGCCGGTCTGCGCCGCGCTTGTGCTCAGCCGGTCGCGCAGGGTCAGGCTGATGTTCAGGCTTTGCAGCCCCATCACCGCGACCAGCGCGAAAATGGACATGGCCACGACCAGCTCGATCAGGGTCAGGCCGCTGTCACGCGGCTCTCTGTGTCTGCGGACCCGGCTCATGAGCCCGGCCCCAGAGGGGTGACATAGGTCACCAGATACGCCCCCGGCCCGTCAGCCGCGCGCACAGTGACGGCGGCCTCCACCAGCCCGCCCGCGGTGGCCTTGGTCGCGACGCTGACCTGAAACCGGCGCCCGGCCATCTCGACCTCGCCGGGCAGGCCCGTGGCACCGATACTGCCGTAAAGCTGCAACTCCTGGGCCCGGTTGCGCGCCACCACCTGCGCCAGGACCCGGCTTGGCATCCCGCCAATGGCGACACGCGACTGATCGGTGGCCCGCAACGCGGCGATACTGCCCAGCGACAGCACGAACACCGCGACAACCAGCTCCAGCAGGGTCAGCCCGCGCGTCAGCCTGTCTTTCCGGGTCATGTTCTTGCGGGCGCGGCGCATGTCAGCTCTCCGTGCAGGTCAGGCCGGACCAGCCATCGCTCTCGCAGCGCCCGCCCGAGGCAAAGCCGATGGAAAAGACGCTGGTGCGGCCATTGGCAAGAAACCGGATATCCGGAGCACCGGGCTGAAACGCCCCGGCCGGGGTGGAGAAGGCCACGCGCCCCTGCCAGGCCTGCCCGCCATCGGCCAGCACCCAGCCTTCGGGGCCCAGCCGGGCGCGGCGCAGCCCCTCGCCCTGCACCCGCAGCCCGAGGGTTTCGCGCCCCTGCACGGCCAGCGCCTGCTGGGTGGCAAAGCTGCTCTGAAACCGCGCCATGTCGCTGCGCGCGCCGGCCTCGGGCCCGCCGCGCCCCGTGCTCAGCACCGCGCCGACGCTCAGCACCGCAAGCACCGCGATCACCACCAGAAGTTCGATCAGCGAGAACCCCGCCTGTGGCGGTTGGGAATATGGGCTCAGCTCTGGCCCCACGAGCCTATATCCGCATCCGCGCCGGTGCCGCCAGGCGCCCCGTCGGCGCCATAGGAGAACACGTCGAAATCGCCATGCACGCCCGGCGCGAGATACTGATAGGGCTGGCCCCAGGGATCGACCGGCAGCCGGTCCATATAGCCATTGGCCGCCCAGTTCGGCGCGGCGGGTTCGGTCGTGGGGCGCGTGACCAGCGCCTGCAACCCCTGCTCGGTGGTGGGATAGCGGAAATTGTCGAGCCGGTAGAGATTGATGGCGCTGGAGATTGCCGCGATATCCGATTGCGCCCGGGCCACGCGGGCCTGGTCGGGCCGGTCGATGACCCGCGGCACGATCACCAGCGCCAGGATCGACAGGATCACCACCACCACCATCAGCTCCAGCAGCGAGAATCCCGCATCGCGTCTGTCACGGTCTGTCACGGGATCTGTCAGGGGAAAGGCGGTGGGCTGCATCGAATAATCCTCTTCTCAATTGGCCGCATGATAGAGCCGCATCCGCGGGCTGACAATCGCGCCCATGCCCCCTATCAGGGAAGGCATGTTTGCCACCGTCCTGCTCCTTTTGCTCAGCCCCGCCATCGGCTCTTTCCTGGCCCTTCTGGCCGACCGGCTGCCGCGTGGCGAGGACGTGGTGCGCCGCCGCTCCTTCTGTCGCGCCTGCGGCGCGGGGCTCGGCCTGCGCGACCTGGTGCCGGTCCTGTCCTTCACGCTGAGCGCCGGGCGCTGCCGACACTGCGGCGCGGCGATCCCGCCCTGGCTGCTCTATATGGAAATCGGCGCGGTGGGGGCGGCGGTGATCGCCGCGATCCTCGGGCAGACCCCGCTGGAGATCTGGCTCTTTGCCGCCTTCCTCTGGGTGCTGCTGGCGCTTCTGGCCAGCGACCTGATGTGGTTCCGGCTGCCCGACCCGCTGACCGGGGCGCTGTTCATACTGGCGCTGGCCATCGCCTGGGGCACGGTGCGGCTTTCGCTGTCGCAGGCGCTCTGGGGCGCGGTGATCGGCGTGGCCGTGTTTGCCGCGCTGCGCTGGGGCTACCGGGCGCTCAGGGGCCGCGAGGGGCTGGGCCTGGGCGATGTGAAGCTGATGGCCGGGCTGGGCGCGGCCCTCGGCCCCCATGACCTGCCGCTGATGCTTTTGCTGGCCAGCCTCGCGGCGCTGGCGGCCGCCCTGGCCGGACGGCTGCAAAGCCCGCAGTCCCTGCGCCCGACGCGGCCGCTGCCCTTCGGGGCGGCCCTGGCCGCGGCCACGATGGTGCTCTGGGTGGCGTCCTGACGCGTTTCAGCTTTTGCCTTGATTTTCTGTCCGAATTCATCATGCCACGGGGATGTTTGCCCTGCACGACTCCTGAATGTCAGAGCCTGAATTCACGATTTCGGTTAGAATCTCTATAAAAGCGCTCCGATATCCGGTATATTGATGGCAATGTATATTGTGGCCTGCCGCTCGATGTTACCTTGGCGGGCATTTTCAAACCCCGGACTTCCGGTCCAAACAACATTATGGAGAATGCCTTATGACCCATCACTCCTCCCGCCTTTTGATCCTGAGCGCAGGCCTTGGCCTGGCCGCCGGTGCCGCCCAGGCCGATTTCGTGATCAATGACGATCTGATCGTCGACGGCTCTGCCTGTATCGGCTTTGACTGCGTGAATGGCGAAAGCTTCGGCTTCGACACGCTGCGCCTGAAGGAAAACAACCTGCGGATCAAGGCGCAGGACACGTCAAGTTCGGCCAGCTTCCCGAGCCGCGACTGGCAGATCACCTTCAATGAAAGCTCCAATGGCGGGGCCAACAAGTTCTCGATCGACGATATCGATGGCGGCCGCACGCCGTTCACCATTGAGGCGGGGGCTGCCAGCCACGCGCTTTATGTCGATGATGGTTCCCGCATCGGCCTGAGCACCAGCACCCCGGTGGTGGAGCTGCATGTCGTCGATGGCGACACACCCACCATGCGGCTGGAACAGAACGGCAGCTCGGGCTTCACCCCGCAGACCTGGGACGTGGCCGGCAACGAGACCAACTTCTTTATCCGCGACGCGACCAATGGCTCGCAACTGCCGCTCCGGATTCAGCCCGGTGCGGATAGCAATTCCCTGTTTATTGAAAACACCAATGATGTGGGTGTTGGCACGAGCACACCAACCACGTCACTGCATGTGGTCCGCTCTGACGGCACCGCCAAGCTGCTGGTCGAGGAAAACAGCGGCACCGCCGCCGCCCGCGGCCTTCTGGAGCTGCGCAACAACGGCACCACCTTCTTCACCCTCACCGATGAAAGCGCCGGCGGCGAGACCTGGAACATCCAGAGCAACTCGGGCGAGTTCCGCTTCACCAACGCCACCGGGCCCGGGGTCGAGCTGGCCATGACCACGGCGGGCGACATGACCATCTCGGGCTCGCTGACGCAGAACTCGGACAAGAACGCCAAGATGGCGATCGTGCCGGTCGATCCGGGCGAGATCCTGCAGAAAGTGGCCGATCTGCCGGTCTCGAGCTGGATGTACAAGGACAATGCCCATCTCGGCATCCGTCATATCGGCCCGATGGCGCAGGATTTCTATGCCGCCTTCGGCACCGGCGCCTCGGACAAGGGTATCTCCTCGCTCGACACCTCGGGTGTGGCGCTCGCCGCCATTCAGGCCCTGGCCAGCGAAAATGCCGAGCTCAAGGCGCAGCTGCAGGCCGAGCGGAGCCAGAATGCGAGCCAGGACGAGATGATCTCGGCCCTGACCGCCCGGCTTGACGCGCTCGCCGCGGACTGACGAAACGCCCGGATTTCACAGGCTGACCCCCGGGGCGGATCCGCCCCGGGGGTTTTTCGTGTCCGGCGCGGGCTGAAACAGGGCGGATACCGCGCAAATGTGCTGGCCCCGGCCGGGAAACGTGACTTTTCAGGGTCAATGTTGTAAAATCGGAATTGGGGAATTCGTTTAAAGCCGTGCCGACATGCCTCAGCTGTTCTGGCCCGATCCAATCCAGCCTTGGGAACTCTCCTGCTGACGCGCGTTTGCATTGACTTGCGGGATCATATGTTCTGGAGCCCTGCCGCTCCACTGCTGGTGTTTGCCTCTTGAAAATGGGCGCAACCGCATCTTGCCTGTACGCGCCCGGTCAGACTGGGAGTATTGACATGACATATTCAACCAAGACCGCAAAAGCCGGGCTGCTTGGCCTCGCCGCGCTTGGCCTCGCCGCGGGGGCAGCGCAGGCCCAGAGCCTCGTTGTCGACGGTTCGCTCTGCGTCGGGTTCGACTGCCCGGCCACCCCGGCCTTCGGCTCTGACACGATCCGAATGCAGGAAAACAACCTGCGCCTTCATTTCGAAGACACCTCCACCGCGGCCGGCTTTCCCAGAAATGACTGGCGGCTCTATGCCAATGACAACGCCAATGGCGGGTCGAGCTATTTCGGCGTCGAGGACGCCACGGCGGGCCGCTTTGTCTTCCGGGTCTTCGCCGGTGCGCGCTCGAACGCGCTGACCATCGACAGCCAGGGCGATCTTGGCCTCGGGACCGCCACACCGGCCACCGATATCGACATCAAGACCGGCGACACACCCGCCGTGCGCTTGCAACAGGACGGCACCTCGGGCTTCAGCCCGCAGACCTGGGACGTGGCCGGCAACGAGGCCGGGTTCTTCATCCGGGACGTCACCAGCGGCTCGACACTGCCCTTCCGGATCCTCACCGGCGGTGCTCCGAGCCAGTCGCTGGTGATCGACGGCAATGGCGATGTGGGGATCGGCGCAGGCACCAGCCCGGACGAGGCCCTGCATGTGGTCCGCACCAATGGCACGGCGAAGGTGCTGGTCGAGGAAGACAGCGGCACCACCGCCGCCCGCGGCCTTCTGGAGCTGCGCAACAACGGCACCACCTTCATGACGCTGGCCGATGAAAGTGCCGGCGGCGAGACCTGGAACATCCAGAGCAACTCGGGCGAGTTCCGTTTCACCAACGCCACCGGGCCCGGGGTCGAGCTGGCCATGACCATTTCCGGAGACATGACCATCTCGGGCTCGCTGACGCAGAACTCCGACAAACACGCCAAGATGGCGATCGTGCCGGTCGATCCGGACGAGATCCTGCAGAAAGTGGCCGACCTGCCGGTGTCGAGCTGGATGTACAAGGACAATGCTGACCTCGGGATCCGCCATATGGGCCCGATGGCGCAGGATTTCCACGCCGCCTTCGGCTTGGGCGCCTCGGACAAGGGCATCTCCTCGCTCGACACCTCCGGCGTGGCGCTGGCCGCCATCAAGGCGCTCGAGGCGCAGAACGCCGCGCTGAAGGCCGAACTTGCCGCGGTGCGGACCCGGCTCGACCGCGTCGAAAGCGACACCGCGCGCGACTGACGCAAGCCCGCCACGCCGGGCCAGACCCATCGGCCCGCCCGGAAAACCCGGGCGGGTCCGTTTGCGTTTTTGCGTACCCCGTGCAACGGTTTTCTCAAGACCCAACGCAGTTCGGAGGATCGTGAAATGGCACGACGTTTTCTGACAACATTCGCAGCAGGCCTGGCCCTGGCCACCCAGGCCCTGGCGGCCGATCCGGTCCAGCAGAACAACACCAACATGCTCTGGTTCGAAAACTGGGTCGGGCTGAGCAATGGCATGCTGCGGGTCGCCGACCCGGACGGCTATATCACCACCGTGACCGCCAAGGAGGGCACGCCGGTCTATCAACTGGACGCGGACAGCCCGCTCGACGGCGTCTACCGCTACGAGCTGCGCGCGGCCACCGATGAAAAGATGAAGAACCGCGATTATGACCCCGACCGCGCCGAGAGCGGCAACAACATCAACGCCGCCGAGGAATATATCAACGTCCCCTTCTACCGCACCGGCTCTTTCGTGGTGGAGCGCGGCATGATCCTGCGTCCCGAGGATCTCCCGCGGGAAGAGGAAGGCAAGTCCGAGTGAACCGACGCGTATGAGGACATCGCGGCAGGCGATATAGCCCACGAGGGCCTGCCGGCCGGCGCTCAGATCAGCTTTGTCAGCCGTGCGGCCTCGACCAGGTTGCGCACATCGAGCTTGCGATAGATCGACTTGGTGTGGTCCGACACCGTATGCGGGGAGATCCCGCAACTGGCCGCGCATTCCTTGCGCGACAGCCCCCCGGCCAGCAGGAACAGCACCTCGCGCTCGCGCGGGGTCAGCTCCGGCAACTCCTCGCCAGAATCCGCGCCGGGGGACGAGACCATCAGCCGCCGGAACCCCTGTTCGAAAATCGGCGCGCTGCCCTGCAGCTCTTCCAGCCGCCGGTGCATCAGCAGACAGAAAGTGCGCAGCCGGGACATCCCGTCGCCATAGCGCGCCTCGAACGTCTCGGCGTCCAGACCGGTGCCGATATTGAACCCGCCGAACCGGGACGATCCCTGCAGCCGCACCGGGATCGCCAGCCCCGCGGTAAACCCCAGCTGCTCGGCCCGCAGGATAAAGGCGCGCGCCGCCTCGGGCAGGTAGTCGTAGCGCGGCAGGAACGCCGCCCCGGTCAGCGTCGGCGCATAGCTGTGGCAGCAATATTCCAGGAAAGGATCCCCCGCCAGATCGCCGCCATCATGGATCTCGGGATGGGTGGTCATCAGCACCGGCGCGCCGAAATCGGCATCGACCGTCAGGTAGATCACGAAGTCAAACCCTTCGTCCCGCAGCGCCGCAACGATCCGCGGCCACAGCGCGTCAAGTGTTTCGACCTGTTCGAGCTCCGCCGCAACATCCATCAGCGACATGGCCTGCACCCCCCTTTTTAAGGGGATAGAAGCGCAATGCGCGGCATGACACAATTCTTTTTGTATCCAAGCCAATATCGCCATGTCATTGCTGCCTCTTCATTTTCCAACTGCCCGGTTTTGGCCGGGATATTGTGCAGCGCCCCCGGAAACCCACCCGGCATCCCGCCTTAACCCCACCTTTTGCGTCCCTGCCCCGTGCCCGCCCGGCGCGTGCCGGTGGCGTGATCGCAGTCTCACAGGATTGACCCCATGACCCAGATACAACGCTCTTGTTCCGCCATACTCGCAACCGCCCTCGCGCTGAGCGCCCCGCTCTCCTCCCAGGCCGACGAGGTCTTGCCCGATGACGCGATCGTGCAGGGGCGGCTTTGCGTGGGCTCAACCTGCGCGAATGGCGAACCCTTCGCCGGGCTTTTGTCGAGCGGCTATGCAAAATTCAAGGGCTCTACGCCGGCGCTTGAATTCGAGGATACCTCCACATCCTCGCCCACGACCGACTGGCGCCTCTCCGCCGGGTTCAACGGGGAAGACACCTTCCAGCTCCAGGACATCGATGTCGGCTCCATCCCGCTGCAAATCTCCGCAGGTGCGCCCTCGAATTCCCTGTTCCTGGCGCCCGACGGCAGTCTCGGGATGGGCACGAAGTTCCCGTTCCGCGACCTGCACATTCGCAAGCTCGACACCCCCGGCATCCGGCTCGATCAGATCGGCCAGGGCGAAGCGCCGCCGCAGAACTGGGAGGTGTTCGCCAATGACGTGCTGCTGGCGTTCAAGGATTTCACCCAAAACACGATCCCGCTGGGCATCGCGGCGGGCGCGCCGGACGATGTGGTGTTTCTGACCGACACAGGCCTTGTCGGCATGGGCACGGACCTGCCGTCCACCGGCCTGCACGTCCAGAAATCCGATGGCACCGGCGCGATCCTGATCGAGGAAACCAGCGCGGGCACGCTGGGCCAGATGACCCTGCGCAATAACGGCATCACCTTTTTCAGGCTGGAGGACACCTCGATTGCCGCGGGCGACAATACCGGCCGGGCCTGGAACTTCCAGAACCAGGCGGGGACCTTCCGGATCACCACCGCCCCGGGCGGACCCGGCGAGATCGAGATGATCATGACCCCCGCGGGCGACATGACGATCAAGGGCAGCCTCACGACAGGCGGCGGGACCTGCGGCGGCGGGTGCGATGCGGTCTTCTCCGACGATTACGAGCTGCCCACGATTGCCGAGCATCAGGCGCAAATGTGGGCGGCGGGACACCTGCCCAATGTCGGCCCGACGGTGGAGAACGCCCCGATCAACGTGTCGGACAAGCTCGGGCGGATGCTCAACGAGCTGGAGCACGCGCATATCTATATCGGGCAGCTGCATGAGCAGCTGGAGGCGCAGGATGCGCTTTACCAGCAGCAGATCGCCGCTCTCACCGCCCGGCTCGACGCGCTGGACGCCCAGTGACCGCCAGATTGCCTCGTCATAACCGAAAGGACCGCCCCATGCCCCGGATGAAACCTGTCGCAGTTGCAGCCATGACCGCCCTTGGCCTTGCCCCACCCGCATTGGCCGAACAGGTGTTCAATGAAGACGTGATCGTCGATGGCGGGCTTTGTGCGGGAAACGCATGTGCATCGGGCGACGCCAATGCCAACGGGCTATTGGCCAAGTCGGGAAACCCCTCGCTGTATCTGGTCGATACCGGGGTTTCGTCGGACAGGCAATGGAGCGTCGGCACCAATCAGAGCGATTTCGAGATCCGCGATTTCACCGGCCCCAGTTTCCTGGTTCCGGCGCTGGTCATCGAAAACGGGCTGACCCAGAACAGGCTCTACATAGATGCGGACGGCCAGATCGGCTTCGGCACGGCGCTGCCGGAGCAAGAGCTGCACATCATCGACGGTGTCAATGCCTCCATCCGGCTCGAACAGGACACTTCCGGCGGGTTTGAAGCGCACACCTGGGACTTGTCCGTCGGCAATTCCGGCTTTCTGATCATCGACGAGAACAGACCCTTCAGCACCGTCCCGTTCACGATCGAGAACGGCGCGCCGACAAGGGCGCTCCATATCGATGCGAGCGGCACGATCGGCATGGGAACCGGCACTCCCTCGACCGGCCTGCACGTCCAAAAATCCGATGGCACCGGCGCGATCCTGATCGAGGAAACCTCTGCCGGGACCCTCGGCCAGATGACCCTGCGCAATAACGGGATCACCTTCTTCACGCTGGAGGACACCTCAATTGCTGCAGGCAACAACACCGGGCGCGCCTGGAACTTCCAGAACCAGGCGGGGACCTTCCGGATCACCACCGCCCCGGGCGGACCCGGCGAGATCGAGATGATCATGACCCCCGCGGGCGACATGACGATCAAGGGCAGCCTCACGACAGGCGGCGGCACCTGCGGCGGCGGGTGCGATGCGGTGTTCAGTGACGAGTATGACCTGCCTTCCATCGCAGAACATGCCGAAGCCATGTGGTCTTTGGGCCATTTGCCCAATGTCGGCCCGACGGTGGAAAACGCGCCGATCAACATCTCCGACAAGCTCGGGCGCATGCTCAACGAGCTGGAGCATGCGCATATCTATATCGCGCAACAACAGGAGGTGATCGACGCGCTTGAAGCCGAGAAGGCTCAACTCGGAACCGAGGTTGCAGAGATCAGAGCGATGCTTACGCAGCTGATCGAGGCGCAATGAGCCACCGCCACCCAACCCATATCCTAAGCTGCCCCACATGACTCAATGACTCACAGGAGACTTGCCATGAAACCCCTTTTCCTATCCGCCAGCGCAATCGCGGTGGCTTTGTGCAGCACCGCTATGGCGGAACAGTTGATCAACGATAACTTGGTGGTGACCGGCAACATGTGCGTCGGCCTTGACTGTGCCACGGGCGATGCCGACCTGAACCTCAATGGTATCGTGTTGCGGGCGGGTGTCCCCAAGATCCATTTCAACAGTTCCAACAGCACATTCATCGACTGGGAGCTTAGTGGATCCGCGACGAATGGCGGGGCAAGGAATTTCTCACTCGATTCGACAAGAACCGGTGGCACAACAACACCCTTTATTATCCAGGGCCAACCCCCTACCAGTTCATTCGTCATGGAAAATAATGGCGATATCGGCTTTGGCACCAGCATGGCGCAAGCCGAACTGCATGTGGTCCGCTCGGCCCATCCCGCGCTGCGGTTGGAACAGGACACATCCGGCGGACTGGGTCACCACACCTGGGACATGAGCGTCGGCAATAGCGGCTTTCAGATCGTCGATGTGGGCAACCCCTTCAGCGTCGTGCCCTTTACCATCGAGAACGGCGCCGATCCCGGGGCGTTTCACATCGACGCGACCGGCACGGTCGGCATGGGCACCACCACCCCCTCAACCGGCCTGCATGTGTGGGACAACACCGGCCAGGGCGCGATCCTGATCGAAGAGACCAGCGCGGGCACACTTGGCCAGATGACCCTGCGCAATAACGGGATCACGTTTTTCACGCTGGAGGACACCTCGATTGCCGATGCGCCCAACACCGGCCGCAAGTGGAACTTCCAGAACCAGAACGGCACGTTCCGCGTCACCACCGCCCCCGGGGGCCCCGGCGAGATCGAGATGATCCTGACCCCTGCCGGTGACATGACCATCGAAGGGGCGCTGACGCAGAACTCCGACAAGCACAAGAAAATGGCGATTGAGCCGGTGGACCCTGCCGCGATCCTTCAGAAAGTGGCCGAATTGCCCGTCTCAAGCTGGATGTACAAGGACAATGCGGCCTTGGGCATCCGCCATATCGGCCCGATGGCGCAGGATTTCCATGCGGCCTTTGACGTCGGTGCAAGTGAGACAGGGATTTCCTCGCTCGACACCTCGGGCGTCGCACTGGCGGCCATTCAGGCGCTGGCCAGTGAAAACGCGGCGCTGCGGACCCAGGCGGAGGAGGCCGGAATTGAAACCAGGGCTTTGAAGGCCGAGCTGGACGCCCTCAAGCGCCGCTTTGCCGCGCTGGAAGACCAGTTTGCCGACTGATCCCGCCGCTTACGGAACCACCCGCCGGGCACCGCTCCCGGTAACCAGAGTTGAGATGAGAGCGCAGCCGCCTTCGCTTGCAAAAGGGGCTGCGTAGCTTGAGATTTTCTTTTATTTTCAAAATGATGATGGGGATAAATGACATGAAAACCACGGCACTCCACACGGCACTTCTGACACTGGGCCTCGCTGCGCCGGCCCTGGCGGATCAGGTCATCTCGGACGATCTGATCGTCGAAGCCAACCTGTGTGTCGGATCGGGCGACTGCGTGAATGGGGAAAACTTCGGCAACACGGATATCCGGATCAAGAGCTTGTCACCCGAGATCCAGTTCTTTGACGGAGAGGCTAACCACACGACCTGGACAGTTTCGGTCGACGATCAGCTTTCAGGCGTGGAGCAGGGGTTCTCGATCAGGGACGAAACCAATGGCGTGTTTCCGTTTGTCATCGCACCAAATGGCGTGTCCAGCGCACTGTTCATTCAGAATAACGGGCATATCGGCCTGGGCACGACCATGCCCGGGGAAGAACTGCACGT